>NZ_JBFEFW010000079.1:0-1614 GCF_047229145.1 Brevibacillus jepli | reverse complement strand
TTTCGTATTATGAGGTCAGCCAGAATAAAACTGGCTGGCCATTTTTCATGGAAATGGCTTTACTCTATTAGTAGCCGGGTAGAACGGTTCGCTAATTGGGAAAAACCCGTGGAGAAAACTGTTCACCCCTACTTGTATAACTATGTTTGGGCTGGTTGGGACAAGATCCCGCATCACATGCGAAGCTATGGTACACAAGTGGATAAGGGGCTACCGGCAAAAGAAACGAGAGGAAGGAATCGTCGTGAATCCAGTTGTAGGAATCGACGTAGCAAAGGGAGAGAGTCACGCACAGATCTTTCTAGATCGAAACCAATTGTATGGGAAGGGATTTCGTTTCTACCATACCGCAACAGATTTGGCATGGCTTCATGAAAAGCTACAAGAAGTAGAAAAGGAAAGTGGTTGTCGTCCAGCAATCATTCTTGAGGCTACAGGTCATTATCATTACCCCCTGGTAGAGTGGGCGGAGGAAAACAACTATGTCCTGTATATTCTCAATCCTCTGTTAGCACAGCGGGCAAAGAAAACGCGCTTACGGAAAGTAAAGACGGATAAAGTGGACGCCATTCATCTAGGTGAACTTTTTTACAAAGAGGAATTTTCTCCGTACCAGAAACAGGCGGCACATTGGGTCCATTTACGCCATCTTACGAGACAGCATGAAGCGATGACCGATATGTATGTACAGACGAAACTACAATTTCGAACGGTATTAGACCAGGTATTTCCAACGTATGAGGGGGTGTTTGGTGATTTGTATTCCACTGTGTCATTAGAGGTATTAGGAATGTATTCCACACCTAATGCGGTAAAAAACGCAGGGGTAGATCAGCTAGCAGCGTGTATTGAAATCAAAATTGTACGTAGCCGTTCACAGAAGTGGGTAAGAGAAAAAGCGTTACGTATAGTGGCGGCAGCAGAAAAAAGCCCCTTTCAAAAAGGGCTCCATGAGAGTTATACACTGAGTTTACGTATGCTGATCACGCTGCTTCTTCAGTACCAGGAGCATCTATCCACCCTAGAAAAACAAATAGATGCTCTGGCTGAAGAAAGAAAAGAATATGATCTACTCCGCTCTATTCCTGGTATAGGAAACAAGATTGCAGCAACAATCTTGGCCGAAATCGGAGAAATAGAACGGTTTGACCACGCAAAGAAGTTGGTTGCATTCGTGGGAGTCGACCCCAGTGTCACATCCTCAGGCAAGTTCACAGCAAGCACGAACCGCATTACCAAGCGAGGTTCCAAGCGCTTGAGAAGAGCCTTATACCAAGCTGTACAATGTGGAATACGGAGACGAAGGATGTGTCCCTTAAAAAGCTCGGTGAATCCACGCATGCGCGAGTATTATGACATAAAAAAAGGGGAAGGAAAACCCCACAAACAAATCGTTATTGCCTGTGTGAATAAGCTGGTACGCTGGATATACTCCATTTTAACGAGAAGCGAGCCCTATAAGACTGACTTCCAGTTAGCATAATGGAATTAATTACCATAACCTCCTAAAAAATGGAGGTTATTTCGTATGCTCATAATTAAATGATATCACAAGTACAGAGAAGATTTTAAAAAACTTGACAAACTATTAGCTGGTTTTCTCCTGTTTCCTCT
>NZ_JBFEFW010000078.1:0-1653 GCF_047229145.1 Brevibacillus jepli | reverse complement strand
CATAAGTTATGATGAACGAGGACAGCCCCTATTCGTAACTTCGTAGGTTACTCTGGCTACACTAAGGGCAAGTACGCCAATGGACAGAGCGCTACAATACGAAAGGAGCTGTTACTTATGAAGGATTTCACAAAATACGTTGGTTTAGACGTTTCAAAAGATAAAATTGCGGTGGCAATTGCTGAAGATGGCCGAGAAGCCCCACGTTATTGGGGAATGATTGCTCATACACCTGAAGCCGTTCGTAAACTCATGAAACAACTAGGGGATTTTCACTCTCTTCAAGTGTGTTATGAAGCAGGTGCTACCGGTTATGAACTGTATCGGCTTTTTCTTCGTCTCGGAATCGATTGTATAGTTGTTGCTCCTTCTCTTATTCCGCAAAGACCGGGAGATCGAGTGAAAACGGATCGGCGCGATGCACTTCGTTTAGCTCAGTTGCTTCGTGCAGGTGAATTGGTTTCGATTTATGTACCGACGGTAGAAGATGAAGCTCTACGTGACTTAGTTCGTGCCCGGGAAGATGCGAAAGAAGACCAGCTTCGAGCCAGACATCGTTTAACGAAATTTCTCCTTCGTCACGATTTGCGGCCTCCTGTTGGAGTTAGAAAATGGACCGTTAGGTACAGAGAGTGGCTTGATCGTTTAACCTTTTCACAAAACAGCTCACGTACTGTTTTTCGTGAATATTTACATCATCTAGACGAGATCGAGCAACGTTTAAAACGTCTTCATGAGGAAATTCACGCTCAAGCGACAGAAAGTGTTCATGCTCCTATGATTCAAGCTCTCCAGTCATTACGTGGTGTCGCAGAAATAACCGCTACCAGCTTGGTTGCAGAAATCGGTTCTTTCTCCCGATTTGCCCACCCTCGTCAACTGATGTCTTATGCTGGATTGGTTCCTTCCGAATCTTCAAGTGGGGATCTCCGACGACAAGGGGCCATTACTAAAACAGGAAACACTCATCTTCGTCGTGTTCTGGTAGAGGCTGCGTGGAGTTATCGTTATCCACCTGCGTTAAAAGGGGAGATTCGGAAAAGACAGGAAGGCCAGTCGAAGGAAGTTCAATCCATTTCATGGAAAGCACAAAATCGATTGCATAAAAAGTATTGTCGCCTCATGGCGAAAGGAAAACCGGGTGGAAAAGCAGTGACAGCTGTTGCCCGTGAACTGTTGGGTTTTATTTGGGCGATCACTCGACAAATGGAACAAGCATCGTAAGAAGTTAACCTAGAATCAAGCAGTGAAGATAGGGCTCGAAGGCAAAAGGAAGAACCGGTAGGGAGAAACCACGTGCTTCACTTGCACACTTGTTAGAAAAAACAACTACGTGCGTCATAAGTTTGTGGAAGCTCCCCCGAACGGAGAGATAAAATGTGAGAACCCACGGATATCAGACTGCTCACCGTCGAAAAGTTTTTGCCTTCGTGCCGTGTCTTTACCCATTCTTGTTGCTTGACATGGAGCCTCTGTGGGCGTGATTTTTGCGTAAAACGCGGTGGTTTTCTTTACGCTGACCGCAAATTAAGCAGTCTATCACGCCCACCTCTCCATATAAAGCAACAAGAAAAAAGAATAAAGAAAAAACGGGGCCGTCATGCTATTGACAGTCCTCGTTCATATCAGTGAAGCTGAAATTCCCCGCCATTT
>NZ_JBFEFW010000077.1:0-1681 GCF_047229145.1 Brevibacillus jepli | reverse complement strand
TCGGTGTTTGTCAAGATAGTTGTCGCGAATTGATGAAAATAAGATAACTATGTTTGAGCTTTTTGCTCAGCTTGAATAAGGGTCGCTTTTTCCGGATTGAGCCAAACTTCTTCATCCAGGCTCCAATCGCGTGTAGCCCCTGACCAGCGACCAGGATTCGAGGCTTTCGCGGTTTCGTAGACTCGTTTTCTTTTCTCAAATACTTGCTTAGACAGACCGTTGTGTCTCTGGTTCGGCGTTATAAAGTTAAGTCCGCTGTGGCGATGCTCGTGATTGTACCAGCGCACAAAACGTAGCACCCATTCACGCGCTTCTGTGCGATCCTTAAACCCTTGCTCAGGGTACTCTGGACGGTATTTGCATGTCCGGAAGATGGATTCAGCATAGGGGTTATCATTGCTAACTCGCGGACGGCTTCTAGAAGGGGTAATACCTAAACTGTACAGCGTTTCTAATAAGGTTGCCCCTTTCATTGGACTACCGTTGTCCGAGTGCAGCACAAGTGGTTGCTGGCGAACGACACACTGCTCACTTAGCACGGTTCTGCGAATCAATTGACTGGCATGCTCGGCCGACTCTTCCTCCCAAATCTCCCAACCGACAATTTTGCGACTATACAAATCCAGCACGAGATAGAGGTAGAAGAACAAGCCTTTAACCGGCCCAGGCAACCACGTAATATCCCACATCCAGACCTGGTTAGCCCCGGTTGCACGGTGACTTGTCAGCGGCTTGGCGGTTCGCTTCTTGCTCCGTCCACGATGCTGCTGCTGTTTGTGTTTATGCATCACGCGATAAAAGCTCGATTCGGAAGCGATATACGTCCCCTGATCGGCCAGCGCGGGAACGATTTGACTCGGAGGCAAACTCTGAAATTCCGGTTGATGAATGACGTCCAGAATCTGTTGCTCTTCATCCTCGCTGAGCTTGTGGGCGGGCTCAGGCCGTTTCGCATTTGGACGCCCATCTTCACGCACACCATACTGTCGCCAACGTTGCAGGGTGCGCTGAGTCAGTCCAAGCTCTTTACAGGCGAGCCGCTCTCTTGCTCCGGCTTCGACCGCTTCTTGAATCAGTGATATGGCTAATTGACGATCTGAGGCACTGATCATTCGTCCCCTTGGTCCCCCCAGATCGCTTGGGCCTTTTTTCGTAACACCAGTAGCGCGGCCGTTTCCGCGAGCGCCGCTTCTTTGCGCTGCAGCTCACGGCTTAGGGTTTTTACCTCTTGCTCCTTTGTACGGAGATCCTTTTGGAGCTTGCTCGCTTGCTCGGCTATCCCGCCATTGGCTTGCATGCAGGCATCACGCCAAGCCTCTACTTGTTCGACGAATAGCCCTTTAGCGCGACAGTATTCCGACAGTTCGATTTCACTTAGCGCAGCGGTTTCCACCACGATGGCAAATTTATCTCTTGTGCTCCATCTCTCGGCAGGCTGCGTACCATCAGGCATGATCTTTCCTTGTGCTTTGGCCGCCTTTTTCCATTTGTATAGCGTTGTTTCCGATAGTCCGCTCTCTCTGGCGATCTGGCTGACAGGCTCATTGCTGGGCGGCATCATCCGTTGCAAAATGCTCTGCTTTAACTCCTTGCTCACTTGGTTCATTGTCTCCCACCTCGTCCTCGTTTTCCTCACTATACGTTCTTTAGAGGGGTACGACAACTATTCTGACACAGGGGG
>NZ_JBFEFW010000076.1:0-1889 GCF_047229145.1 Brevibacillus jepli | reverse complement strand
AATGTGCGCCCAGCATGGGCGTTATCTATAGGGTTAAAGTCCCGAATGGTGAAGGCAGTAGTAGCCATTAGCTTAAGACAAGGGTGTCCACCGTGAGGTGGAATCTGAAGGAAGTCGGCGGCAAACCTCCGGTCTGAGGAACACGAATCTCATATGAGGCTAGCATTCGTTGGATGAGCCTGCATTACAAGGCAAAGTCCTTACTGCCAAAGGCGAATGAGAGTAAATGAGGCGGATAGATGGAGGGGAAGATAACGCTCTTACCTGGGGAGACCTGACCGAAACGCCATGCTCACATGGTAACCTTCTTTGAAAGGAGAAGCTGAACGGTCAGGAGTCAGCAGAGGTCATAGTACCCTAGTAAGGGACGCCTGAACAGGGAAGGACTGAACATTTAGGAAGAACGAGAAACTAGGCGTTCATTCTTGCTGATGAAGCAGACAATCCGTTAGGACTTGCTCAGTGGAGGAAGTGGTGAATTCCACGGGGGACTCTGAGAAGGCTGAAGTAAGAATGGCACAAGTAGAAAGAACGTTCACGCGAAAGGAATACCTCAACATGATAAAGCAACTTCTGTCACGGGAAAACCTTCTGACAGCATTAAAGAGAGTGGAAAAGAATAAAGGAAGCCACGGTGTGGATGGTATGTCAGTAAAATTCCTACGTGAACATATCATGACCAACTGGGACTCCATCCGCCAGCAGTTAGAGGATGGTACTTATCAACCGCAACCAGTCCGAAGGGTCGAAATCCCGAAACCTAACGGTGGAGTACGGTTGTTAGGAATTCCTACTGTGACAGACCGCTTTATCCAGCAGGCAATCGCTCAAATTCTTACACCTATCTTCGACCCAATGTTCTCCGAACACAGTTATGGCTTTCGTCCAAATAGACGAGGACATGATGCAGTCCGGAAGGCAAAAGGATTTATGAAAGAGGGAAAACGGTGGGTTGTTGATTTAGATTTAGAGAAATTCTTCGATAAGGTGAACCACGACAAGTTAATGGGGCTGATCGCCAAACATGTCGAGGATAAGATACTTCTTAGGCTTATCAGAAGCTATTTAGAATCAGGCATCATGATCAACGGAATCGAGACAGCCAACGAGGAAGGGGTACCGCAAGGTGGTCCTCTCAGTCCGTTGCTCTCCAACATCATGCTGCATGAATTGGACAGGGAACTCGAAAAGCGTGGCCTCAGCTTCGTCCGCTATGCGGACGACTGCAACGTGTATGTTTCCTCGAAGAAGGCTGGCGAACGAGTGATGGCATCCATCACTGCGTTTATTGAGGGGAAGCTAAAGCTTAAGGTGAACCTAGAGAAAAGTGCGGTAGACCGTCCTTGGAAACGCAAATTTCTTGGGTTTAGCTTTACCCACCAGCATGATCCAAAGATTCGAATTGCAAAAGAAAGCATGAAGAAGGTAAAACAACGGATTCGAGAATTTACCTCGAGATCAAAAGCGCTTCCCATGGAGTATCGAATTGAACAGCTAAATCAATACCTCATTGGTTGGGCTGGGTACTTCTCACTGGCAGACACACCTTCAGTCTTCTCCAGTTTAGACGAATGGATAAGAAGAAGGCTCCGCATGTGCCTATGGAAACAGTGGAAGAAGCCCCAAACAAAAGTAAAAAGGCTTGTTGCCTTGGGAGTACCCAAAGCAAAAGCCTTTGAATGGGGTAATTCTCGTAAGAAATACTGGCGAATTGCCTGCAGTCCTATACTTCACAGGACTTTGGATAATGCCTATTGGAAGACCGAAGGTCTAAGAAGTCTTAAGGACAGGTATTCACTTTTACGTCACACCTAGATGAACCGCCGTATACCGAACGGTACGTACGGTGGTGTGAGAGGACGGGGGTTAGTCACCCCCTCCTACTCGAT
>NZ_JBFEFW010000075.1:0-2122 GCF_047229145.1 Brevibacillus jepli | reverse complement strand
TATGAACCAAACGTCGATCACCCCCACACGGAAATGTACGTGCTGCCCAGACGAAAATTAATGGATTTCTTGGCGGTGTAAAACCCGAAAAACAGCGGTGGCATACGTATGGAATCAAAGCGCTCTTTCGTATTGAATCAAAAAAATCTACAGAAATTTCCATATGACGTTAGCGGCTATCCTATGGATTCAAATTAGAATCCATACGATACAGAGAGTGAAAACAGGGGTTCGTGAGAATCATTTGATTCCCTATGTTTAAACGGTGCTATTTAAGGAAAGCAAAATTCAGATGCCGGGTGTCGTGAAGATTCTTTGGTTCCATATCTGTCTTTCGGGGGTTAACTACAGGGAAGGAGTAAAAAGACAGATTCCATATGAAAAAAGTGACCTTATCCCATGTCAGTCTAAGGGTTTTGGAGATAGGGGGTCGGGGTTGTGCAATCAAAGAGCAATTCCGGTGGGATTAGGGGCTAAGGCCGGAGGCTGAAGCCCCTAATCTGGCCATGTGACCAGCAGCCGGGAGAGGTCAAAATGCAGGTGGAAGAGCTGCAATTCCACGGGGGTGGATAGAGGGAATGTTGGCTGTTTGAAAGTTGATCGGTAAACGGAAACGGGCGAGCAAGTGAGAGAGTGCCCAGCACTCGACGGTTGCGAGCCGTACAGCAACGAAAAAGGGGGAACGCTTGTGAGAACACCAGAAATCACAACGAATGACATTGCGCTGTTTCGGATGATATGGTCCTATCGTGGTTGCACCTCAGATGTGTTACGAGAACGTATTTTCGATGGCCGAAGATACGGGTATACACGAATCGCAACATTACAAGAGCGCGGATACATTGCCAAACGAGCAATCTACAACCGGGAGTGGCCGAGGGGATACTGCTGGTATCTACTGAAAAAAGGACTGGAAGTGTTGGCTGATGTAGAGGGGTGGAGCCTGGAACGGTTGGAGATTGAGATTCGCCGATGGGAAGAATGGCGAAATGACAGCAAAGTAGCGCAATGGAACCGCCTATGGATTATGAACGTCGCGGTAGCGTGCGAAAAAGCCGGATGGGTGTGGATACCAAAGTATGAATTTGTCGGGTGGGGCCGCCAAGAACGAGAGCAATCTCGTATTGGCGGCATCCTCATTTGGGAAGAGCAAAAGTATGGCTTGTTCGTGATCGAACCGCAGGGAGGGAGATTGCCGATCTACCGGGCGAAAGAAGAATCCCGTCGGGTGCGAGGCGTTGTAGACGGCGTAATCGTTCTCAGCCGAAATGGGTGGTGCATGGAACAGTGGGGCCTTCCTGATTATTGGGAGTACGTCCTTCCCTACGGTGAAGGAATGGCCATTTTGAGTCTCGGCGCCGGATGGGAAGCAGCCATGAGAACAGCAGGGGGGAACGTCTGGAAAGCGGAGGGGGCCTTGTGATGGGAGAAGGAAGAATGTCGTTTCTCGTCATCGTGGTAGCGGGTTTCATTCTTGCGAATGCCCTCCCCATGACCTGGATTCCTCTCTTGCTCTGGTTTGGGATTTTGTGGATATTGTTGATAACACTGTGGATTTGGAAGAAACAGGAGACGTATTCCGGCTGGTGGATGGGGGCAGCCTATTGGATTCTCATGGGATGGAAGGGAGATGAAGTCCGTCACGTCTTGTACCAGGTAGCCTTGGGGTATTGGAACGGGGATGGGGCAATGAACTGGTTGTTGATTACGTTAGCGGTGACCGTCTTATATGCCGTGGTCGGCATCAAGATGTGTCACCGCTTTGCGGTTGCCCTTCCCAAATGGGTAACGTCGTCCATGGGGACGTTGACCCGCTCGGTAAAGAAGGCAATGGGCCAAGATTGGGAGCTCATCGAATTCCAGCTGGGGGTCGATCGTACAAGCGAGATTACAAGCGAACCATTCCGTCCAGGTGGGGAATAAAGGGGGGAGAATCATGCTTATTCGGGAAGAAGTGGAGTATCGGAGGGTGGAAGAGTTAAGGGAACATCCGCTCAATCGGATGCTCAATTCCCCTTTGGGTTCCATGGAGGCTGCTCTGCTTAAGAACAGCATCGACGAAATGGGGATTCAGGAGCCTTTATGGGTAACGGGGGAAAACGTCATAATCTCCGGTCATGAG
>NZ_JBFEFW010000074.1:0-2713 GCF_047229145.1 Brevibacillus jepli | reverse complement strand
AAGACGGATGAGACAACGGCCAAAGTCTTGTTCCTGTTCCTCCCGAGAGAAGGACGAGCTTCATGACAAGTCAGTTCCCTTCGCTGAAGCAAGCTGCTTACTCACCCGCTGCAAATCCGTTTCCACCATCATGCGGATCATCTCCTCAAAGCTCGTTTTCGCTTCCCATCCAAGTTTTGACTTTGCTTTCGATGCATCACCAATCAGCACATCGACCTCGGCAGGCCTGAATAATGCCGGATCGCTCTCTACATAATCCTTATAATCCAATCCGACATAACGGAATGCCGTTTCACACAAATATCGTACGTCAACTGTTCTTCCTGTGGCGATGACAAAATCTTCGGGCTGCTCCTGCTGGAGCATAAGCCACATGGCCTCTACATAATCTCCTGCAAATCCCCAATCCCGTCTTGCTTCGAGATTTCCAAGCCTGACGCTGCCCTGAACACCGCAGACGATTCTAGCGACGGCATCGGTCACTTTTCTGGTCACAAAGCGCAAGCTTCGAAGCGGAGATTCGTGATTAAACAAAATGCCGCTGCATGCGAACATGCCATAGCTTTCCCGATAGTTCACGGTCATCCAGTGTCCGAACAATTTGGCGACCCCGTAAGGACTGCGGGGGTAAAAAGGGGTATATTCGCTTTGAATGGGCTGTTGGACAAGACCAAACATTTCACTTGAAGACGCTTGATAAATTTTGCATTGGCTGTTCGATAACCGCGCTGCTTCTAACACATGGAGAACGCCCAGGCCTGTTACATTGCTGGTGAGGATCGGCTGTTTCCATGAAGCTCCTACAAAACTTTGAGCAGCGAGGTTATAGATCTCATCTGGCTGGTTTTCTTTGATCACTTTGATCAGAGAAGAAACGTCGGTCATATCTCCATGAACAAAACGGATATTGTCTGTGATCTTCAATTCGTCAAGACGCCACAATGAAGTTGAACTACGCTGGGGAAGCAGCCCTGCGACCTGGTAACCTTTCTGTAACAAAAATTGTGCCAGATAAGCTCCATCTTGCCCGGTAATCCCTGTAATCAGAGCCGTTGTCATGATGCCTGATCTCCTTTCCTGCTTTATTTAACAAAGGCCATCCTGGTTTCTGGATATCAGCAGATCGAAGTGAGAGTGGATCGTGGGACTGGCAAGCAACTCATCCGGCGAGACTGAAAAAAGGGTCGAATCATGCCGGATGATGTCGATGTGATATCCTCTATCGGTTACCCCCCGCAAGAGCTGAAGACAGTTGAATCCTTGATCTGTCCAGCTTTTTGGATTGAACTCCATAAACAACCTGGGATGATCGGCTCGATCCATAATATTAAGCAGGCATGGCAAAACGTATGGCTCATACCCTTCAATATCTACCTTCAGCACATCGACACGCACATCACCCAGATAGTCTTCGAGATTGATCGCATGGACTTTCACAGGTTTGACAGGATCAACAGCCGACACGGATTCAGCCACTTTTTCACTCAAACTCGCGGAGGCGGCCAAATGATGTGGAACAAATAAGGTTACTTCCTTGTCGCGATCTGCGACCGCAACTGTATGAATCTCCATGTGGTAAAAACCGTTGATCATTTTACTCTTGAACAAGTTGTCATGAAGAAGCGGATTGGGCTCGAAGCAATGCACTTTCCCGGATGTCCCAACCAGTTGGGCTGCGATTAGCGCATAATATCCACAATGAGAACCGATATCACAAACCGTCATGTCAGGGCGAATCGTTTCCCTGAACACATCGGTTACCCACTTCTCCCAAAAACCGCTCATGATAATATGCCCTGACATACTTAAGTCCCGTGTATCTACGTAAATTTTCGGCCCGTAGATCAATTCCGTCAAAACGGTATAATCTCCCATATATGCGTGATTTCGAGTCAATTAAATCCCTCCCTTTCCCTATACTATGAATGTATTGACAAACTGGTTCTGCCCGTTGCAATCACCGTTTTTCCCATCCCCTGATAACAGGTCGAATGATAAAAAACCATCAAATGCCCTCAGACAAACACCCCGTTCAATCCAGCAGCTGTCATCATATAATAATGAATAACGAAAGGGGTGAGATCAATTGGCCGTCATCAACCGTTTCAACACGACCATTAATGGTGCAATTACATTCACAGGCAATACAATCGGTCTGAGCAAACAATTGAATACGAACAACCAGGGGTCCCAGGATGCCATTGGCGCTATGGCAACCCCGAATCTGCTAAGTCAGGTCAATAACTTTCCGCCCGGCACAACCTTGAATTTCCTGGAAAACGCTGCAAGTGCGATTCTATCTTTACCTGCGCAAAGCACCGTACTTTACGCTGAATTGCTCTGGTCCGGCAGCTATCGTGTCTCGGGACAAGATCTGTCCGCATTTATTAACAATAATGTAACGTTCACGACACCTTCGGGCGTCTTTTCGATTCCCTTCGATCCGGTTACTGCCGCAACGATTTTTAATGTGTTCTATGTACGCTCTGCCGACGTGACGTCGATTGTGCAAGCCTCTGGAGCCGGAACGTATACGGTCAGCGGCATCGTGGCGACCACTTCGGCCACGGACAATACGACAAACGCCGGTGGATGGACATTGATGGTCGTCTACGAAAATCCGACGCTTCCGATTCGCAATATGTCGATTTTTGTAACCAGTGAGTTCGTTAGCAGCGGTTCGGGCAGCACACCGTTCGTTATAGCCGGGTTT
>NZ_JBFEFW010000073.1:0-2866 GCF_047229145.1 Brevibacillus jepli | reverse complement strand
CTTCTTTCCTGTTGTTCTTTCCTATTTATTTTTCCCATGATTACATGAAATCATTTATGGCATTTGAACTAATCTTTTATCTCCGATTTACAGCACCGATACCTGTAGTAACACCGCACTCAAATAGACAAACTTTATCAAGTGGCGCGTCTGGATCCATTTTTACGAATGAGATTTCAGGAACTACTATCAGCTTTACTTTTCCAGTGAATCCCTTCTTTCTTTTGTTCTCTCCTAATTTACTTTTCCCATGATTACATTTTACAATGGACCAAACAATACTGACATTTTTGTCACTATAAACATAATTTTTTATAGAAGGGGATTGTATAATATGGTCATTCATTATAAAGATAAAGATTTTTTCACTGGCAAAGATTTGGCTTTATCAGTTATAGGTGGACGTTGGAAAATAGCGATTATATGGTGTTTGCTTCAGCAATCTCCATTAAGGTTAAGCGAAATACAAGAAAAGCTCTCTGATGTCAATCAGCGCATGTTAATTAGACAATTAAGGGAATTAGAAGATGATAAAATAATTACTAGATTTGTATACCCTGTTGTACCCCCTAAAGTTGAGTATCAACTAAGCGAAATTGGCCGTCTCCTAGAACCCGTTGTAACTTCCATCTGTGAATGGGGAGATAATTTCAGTGACTTTTTAGAAAAAAAACGCAAATAAAACATCAGTTGAATAATATTCAAGTCGGAGCACTGCAAAGTTCACTTTTATCAGAACAACTAAACAGTATAAGAAAAACGAGCCTCTAGAATCGCTTCTAAGGCTCGTTTCGCGTTTAGGGAGACATAAAAAACCATGGATCTAGATCCCGGGTTTTGCCATGATACTTATTAGTATGCCAAAGAGGACAGTCCGTTTATGTGCGACAGGTAACGAACGTTACTTGCTTCTTTCATCAGGGATGCAGGCAATCCCATCAGCTTGATCTGGCTAGCACCGATGGTACCGATCGCGCATCTTTGCGGCCCAAGCTTCCCAGTGTACTAGATAATACAGGTACAAACGTATCCATTTTTGATCCGTTGAAATGTGCGAAGAGGTTGTATCCAACCACTTCACCCATTTGCCAAGCCAACTGTGCAGTTGGAGGATATGGACGACCTTCTGGGTCCATCACTACTGCACTGTCACCAGCCAGGAATACTTCTGGATGAGAAGTAGATTGCAGGAACTTAGTAACAGCCGCGCGTCCACGGTTTACATCTAAGACGGATTCAGCTACAACGCGGTTCCCTTGCACTCCACCTGTCCATACCATGGTTTTTGTTTCGATGGTGTTGCCATCTTTCAGGAATACAGTGGTTTCTTTCAGTTCTGTTACAGGTACACCTGTCAGGATTGTCACGCCACGTTTTTCCAAGCTTGTTTTTGCACGCTCCACCAGCTCAGGAGCAAAACCGGCCAGAATGGAAGGTGCGGCTTCTACACAATACATAGAAGCGTCAGTGAAATCTACGCCATGTTTATGGCACAGACCTGGCAGCATGTCCGCAAATTCGCCCACCAATTCGATGCCAGATAAACCGCCCCCACCCACAACGAAAGTAGTATCTGCTTTGTTTTTGCTTTCTTTGGATGCTACGATGCGCTCTTCCAGATGCGTACGCAGACGGTTTGCTTCCTCTACAGATTTCAGAGTGAAGCTGTATTCCTGCAGTCCCGGGATTCCAAAGAACGCGGTTTCACTACCCAGTGCAACTACCAACGCGTCATATTTAATGGATTCGCCGCTACCTAATGTGACACGTTGCGAATCCAAACCAGTTTTCTCAACCGTATCGACGACAAGGTTAATGTCTTTTCCACGCAGCAGTCTTTCCAAAGGCAGTGCTACGTTTTGTTCAGACAGGTTGCCTACCGCCAAACGGTGCAGTTCAGTAATGATTTGATGAGAAGGAACACGGTTTACAACAATGATCGTAGTTTCTTTTGCGTGCAGTTAATGCGCTCAAGAGTTCGCCGTAACCCCCGCCCAAAATCAAAATACGCTTCGCCATTGTGTAGGTCCTCCGTCCTTGTCTTTCTTTTTCGTTCCTTATGTGTTTAACGTTTTTGTTGTTGGCGCTCACCCAAAACTTCCAGGAATGCTTGAGCAAAACGTAAGGTTTTTTGTACTTGTGGGTCTTTCAGCATTTTGATCATAGCAAACAGACCAATTTTTGATGAGTCAACATGCGAACGGTCGTTGGCCTCGATTGCTGCTTGCGCGATGCCCTTTGCCTTGTCTTGAATCGGCTTTACGAACTCTTCCATGCCGCCCTTCAAGTCTTCAATCAGGACATGGTCATTCGCTACCGTTTGCACCAGATCGTACGTCTTGGTCAGGATTGTTGTAATTTCCGCCAGTTTAGGCAGATTCGCCACCAAAACAGTTAAAGATTGCTGGATTTCCAGTTTCATCAACTGATCGAGAACATCCATCTGCTCGAGTGCTAAAGTCGCTGTTCTTGCTACCTCAGCTTGTTGCGTAATTGTTTGTGACATAGGAAAACCTCCGCCTTTGCATTGGAATAGAAGCCTGATGTTCTCGTTGTCTGTTCAACCGAGTGATGGCCGATATTTACCCTGCATCCGAAAGTCTAACCTATGTGTAATATTTTTTACAAAATCATAGTGGAGACTGTTGAAGCAAACACTATATTATAGCTATGTACCAGCGTCCACCTATAAGTAATAAAGTCAATTCTTTTCCAGTGAAAAATTCCTTGGCTTTGTAATAACTAACCAAACATTTACTGTCCTTTCACTTGAAATTTTGTTTATAGTGACAAATTTGACAGTATTGTATTAAGGATAACACTTTGCAATTATGGAGATGTTAATGCTGAAAATGTAAAGAAAGAA
>NZ_JBFEFW010000072.1:0-3902 GCF_047229145.1 Brevibacillus jepli | reverse complement strand
GATGAAGTGTTATCCTATCAGTCTGAAACGATGCAGCAATTTTTGCTGCAAACGTCGATTTTAGATCGGATGACGGGCGAACTTTGTGAGGCGGTAACTCACATAGCCGAAAGCGATGCCTATCTGCAACAGTTAGACAGGGAAAGCTTGTTTCTTGTGGCTCTGGACGAGCGTCGGGAGTGGTACAGGTACCATCATTTGTTTCAGCAGTTTTTGAAGGCGCACCTGAAAAGGCGGGAGCCGCGGCGATGGCAAACCCTTCACATGGCAGCGGGAGAATGGCTAGAAGCGAACGGGTATCCTCGTGAAGCGGTGAATCATTACCTGGCGGCTACCAGTTACGAACATGCGCTTTCATTAATAGAGGCGATTACACCAGAGCTGATGGCCAATGAATGGACGACGCTCTGCACGTGGCTCAGCGCTATTCCCGATTCACTGTTATTTGCCAGGCCGATGATGCTTTTGACAAAGCTCGCTTCCCAGTACATGTCCGGGCATGTCGAAGCGGCCACAGTCGGGTATTGGCGAGCGGTTCGCAGGCTGGAAGAGGACACAGCTTCCCTTCATCCTTCTGAAGCCGAAACATTGCATGCCGGACTCGCTTTTCTGGACGCATTTCGCACGTTTTTGGATCGGGATTTTGAATATGCCGTTCAATTTTCAAAGGAATATGTCGAGAAACAACAGGAAGGCAATCTCTTCATTGGATTCGGAAGCGACCGGGATGGCTATCATCCGCTGTGGGACATCTATGTGTCGGATGACGGCCTTCGACTGGCGGAACAGGTGGTAACGCCCTTGTTGTCGATTTGGTCCGGAACCCGAAACGTGTATTTTGTTGCTCATCTGTATATCGACTTTGGGAAAATGCAGTACGAACGAAATCGCCTGGTCGAAGCGGAAAAGGTGATGCGCCAAGCCTATGATATTGGAAGAACGCATCATAATATAAGCCTGATGACCATCGCGGCGCTATGGCTTGCTCGCATTGCCGCCGTGCAGGGAGACGAGGAGATGGCAGACGACAGATTACAAGAGTTAGCCAAACTAGCGTCTGTGAAGGCGAATCCCAATTTGTCCGGGAAAATGGCCTTGTTCCGAGCCATGCAAGGCTGGATGCGTGGGGAAGAGAAACCGATGAGACAATGGCTGAGAAAGAGCGGCTTGCGATTTCAGGATGAGATTCCGGTATCCATGATCAAGGAATATGATCTGCTGGCTGCTATACTGGCAGAGCAGGGAAAAATCGAGGAAGCTGCATCTTTAACGGAGCGTCTCCTCTTTGTTGCTGGAGAAACAAGACGGCAAAGCGATTACATTCGCCTTCTCGTTCGCAAGAGCAGAATTTTTTTTCTTCAAGGAAGGATTACAGAATGTATGGATGTATTAGAAGAAGCGCTTGCATTGGCGTGGCCCGAAGGATACATCCGAACCTTTGTTGACGAAGGGAATGCCTTTGGGCAAATATTGGATCGATATATCCGACTGCGTCAAAATCAACATCGCCGCCCCAATCATAAGGTGCCTTTATCCTACGTGAAACGATTGCTCAGACTGTTCCCGCCACTTGAAAAGGAAGGCGGCATTCCCCCAGAAAGAACGGCGGTTGCTTTAACAGCCAAAGAACAATGTGTGCTTCGTTTGATGGGAACAGGGATGTCCAATAAAGAAATTGCACTGAAACTGAATGTTTCCCTGGCAACCATAAAAACCCACATTAACAATATCTATGGGAAATTACAGACGAACAATCGATTGCAAGCGCTGGAACGAGCCAGAACACTTCAGTTGTTCTGACCCGTTCCTCTTTTTTTGCATAAATCATCTCCACCTCCCTGCTCAACCTTTTTGATCTTTTGTGCCAGGCAGGGTTGATCACAAAAGGATTAGGAAGTTTGTATAATGAGTTGGATAAAGCTGTGAAGTGAGGGCAGGAGGATGATGAGGAGATGAATGTTTTAAAGATAAGGCAAATGAACATACCGAAGCGCTACAACGTGACCAGGATTGGTTTACTCATACTGACTATACTTTTCGCATGGTTGGGTACAGACACTAGAGAGGCAACAGCAAGTGAAAGTGATTATGAATATCAGGAGATTGCCGATGGTGTAGAGATTACAAAATATGTGGGCACGGCGAAAGATATAACGATTCCGGATACGTTAGGCGGTAAGGGCGTTATATCAATAGGAAATACAGCTTTTCGTAATAAAGATCTGACAAGTGTGACGATTCCGGACAGTGTGACGACCATTGGGGAATCCGCATTTGCATCCAATCAACTCGAGAGTGTGACGATTCCGGACAGTGTGACGAACGTCGGACATTACGCATTTAAATCCAATCAACTCGAGAGTGTGTCGATCCCGGACAGTGTGACGAACATCGGGGATGGGGCATTTGATGACAACCAACTCGAGAGTGTGACGATCCCGGACAGTGTGACCAGCCTTGGGGAGGGGGCATTTCGAAACAACCGACTCCAAAGTGTACAAATCGGGAACGGTATGACGATCATCGGGAATGGGGCATTTGAAAACAACCAACTCGAGAGTGTGACGATCCCGGACAGTGTGACGAGTATTGGGGGGTGGGCATTTCGAAACAACCGACTCCAAAGTGTACAAATCGGGAACGGTGTGACGAACATCGGGACTTACGCATTTGCGATCAATCCCCTTAAAGTGATCATCGGGGAACTTGACTCCGAAGCACAAAAATATGCCGGAAATAATAACATTATATTTCTAAACTTTGCTCCATGGAGCAGCGGCGGACAGGAGCAAAAGGAAGCGGCGACGACTGTCAAGGCGCTCTGGAGCAAAACGTTCAGCTTGCACTATCAGTGGACAACAACTGAAGAGACTCCGGCTTTGCCAACCGAACCGGAAGGCGACGGCTGGACGGCGTTTGAAAGCGGAGAAACTCTCAGACACTCCCTGGAAGATGCGCAAACGACAGATAGTACCTGGTATGTGCACATTTATGCCGAAGATGAAGACGGCAAGGAATTATTTACAGTCCATTCCGGAGCATTTCTGCTTGAAGTGCCGGAACAGGTCGCCAGGCCGGTGGCAGATCCTTCCGGTGGTGTGGTTCCTTCCGGCACCAAGGTGACATTGAGTACGCCAACTGAAGGAGCGACGGTTTACTACACGACAGATGGCAGCGAACCGACGAGCAGCAGTGCCGAATATACCGCGCCCATCGAAGTGACAACAGAGATGACGATCAAGGCGATTGCCATGAAGGACGGTATGCTCGACAGCGAAGTGATGGAGGAGCGTTATACGATTGCAATGATGTCTGCCCCGACGAATTTGAGGGCTTCGGCGGGTGACCGTTCCGTTACATTAGAGTGGGATGCGGTCACGGAAACAGGCAGCGTGACTTACGCAGTCTACCAGGTGGAAGGTACATCAGCTCCTGTTGATCCGGCGAACTGGAAACTCATTCAATCGGATGTTACCACGAACTCCTGCAACGTCACGGGATTGACGAATGGAACATCATACGCATTCGCAGTAAAGGCTGTCTCTGCAGAAGGAACCAGTGATTTCTCCAATGCAGCGACAGCGACCCCAAGAGCAGCAGGAGGTAACAGCGGTTCCGGTGGTGGCGGAGGAGGTCGCGGGTTGTCCAACAATGCGGATCTTGCGGATCTGCAAGTATGGGCGGGAGGCAAACCATTGAATCTAAGCCCTTCATTTGCTTCTGGAACAACGGCATATACGGCACGTACAACATCCGAACAAGTGGAGCTTGTAGTAAAAGAAGCGCACTCCGCAGCCAAAGTCATTCTACAGAATAAAGTCATGGCCGACAGGGCGAAAGTCGATCTGGAGGAAGGCAAAAATACGTTCGTATTAACGGTACGAGCAGAAAATGATGCGGAG
>NZ_JBFEFW010000071.1:0-3947 GCF_047229145.1 Brevibacillus jepli | reverse complement strand
TCTAACCGAGGGGGATTGAAAATGGCTCCCTTATTTTTAGAGAGATGCTGTTTTTACACAATTATACGGACTCAACTTTAAGGAGATGATCATTTATGCAAGACAAAAGAGATCTTACGATTAAAGAATTGGCTAAGGATTGCCGCACGATTGAGGATGTCCACATGATGCTGAAGGACCTGTTTCGTGACACGATCCAGCAGTTGTTTGAAGCTGAAATGGATGAGCATTTGGGCTACAACAAGCATAGCTCTGAAGGTGATCATACTGGAAACAGTCGAAACGGCTACAGCAAAAAGACGGTAAAAACCAAATTTGGCAATACTGAACTCCGTGTGCCTCGCGATCGCAACGGCGAATTTGAACCTCATATTGTAAAAAAACACGAGACTACCGTGAATGGCTTAGAGGACCAAATCATTGCTCTCTATGCGAAAGGGATGTCTACGCGAGACATTGAGGAGCACATGAAGGATCTATATGGAATTGAAGTATCAGCAGCGATGGTCAGTAAAGTAACGGATAAGATCATGCCAATGGTAGCGGAATGGCAATGTAGACCACTTGACCGCGTTTACCCCATTGTATTTCTTGATGCCATTCACTTTAAAGTTCGCCAAGATAATCGGATCATCAATAAAGCAGCATACAGCGTTCTAGGAATTACTATGTCTGGACATAAGGATATTTTGGGTATCTGGATTGGCGAGCACGAGAGTGCTAGCTTTTGGCTAAATGTGTGTACGGAGTTGAAAAGTCGTGGAGTCGAAGATATCCTGATTGCGTGTAAGGACGGGCTTTCCGGGTTTTCAGAGGCCATTAACGCCGCGTTTCCGAGAACGCAGATTCAGCTATGCGTCATCCATCAGATACGGAATTCCATGAAATATGTACCGTTCAAGGAAGAGAAACTAGTCTTGGCGGACCTAAAGAAAGTCTATCAAGCTCTTACGTTAGAAGAAGCCGAAGTTGCCTTCTCTGCCTTTAAAGAGAGGTGGGAGAAGAAGTATCCGATTATTATCCGTTCCTGGGAAAATAACTGGATTGAGTTGACCGCTTATTTTACCTATCCTCCAGAGATTCGCAAGATGATCTACACCACGAGTGTGATTGAGGGATATCACCGTCAACTCCGCAAGGTAACAAAAACGAAAACCGCCTATCCGTCTGATGATGCTCTGCGTAAAATCATCTATCTTGCGACGATTGAGGCTTCGAGGAAGTGGACTATGCCAGTCAGGAGTTGGAAAGAATGTATATCGCAGCTTGCCATCCATTTTGGGGATCGGTTGCAAGCGGAACTGTCCGCCTAATCCAACTGTTGAGCCGGCTTGACATGGAGCCTCTGCGGGCATGATTTCTTGCGATTGGGCGATGCCAGTATACCATGCATCGCATGGCGAACCAGCCTATCATGCCCGCCCCTCCATGTAAAGCCTATGATGTAACTCTTCATTTCTTAAAAACCCATTTACACAAAATAATTTACATTCCCGCTGGCTGCTTGTTATCGCGCTTGTTTGGAACTAGCGGCTAAGATCCCGGATATAAAGAGTATTACATTTTGTGCGATCTCAACAGGGGTTTTTGGATTCCCCAAGCCTGAAGCTGCAAAAGTAGCTGTTCAAACGGTGAATGATTGGCGGCTTCTTGTCTGGATTTGAAGTAGGTCAGGCGGCATTTCAATCATTGCTTCGAGTATCCTTCTTGTAAGAGCTACCTTTCGATCGAGCGGCTGGTAAGGATCCGTTGCAGAGGACATAAAGATATTAATAGATTTGTTTCTGCGACGTAGTCTGACCACCTCAGCCAGATAGTTTTCTGCTGCGTTCGTTTTAATATCCACCCATTCTCCCCATGGAATATCCTTAAACCGTTGAATCGGCATTTCCCTTACGTAGCAATACGTGCAAAAAAAGGCACAGCCACTGTACGGATTCAACGAATGGGTAAATCCGACATCCAGATAACCTTTCACTTCGCTAAGAATGTTCTTAGACAGGATATCTTTGATCTCTATATTCATTTAACTGGGTACCTTTCCGGAAGATCAGGACTTGAACACGCGCAAATATTCCGAACGTAAGAGCCGCCAGTTCACGAATCAGTCGCTCATCAATCCCCGGCTGAAAGGAGAAGTCGAATTCGTTCAGCGTGCGCCGAAAAGGCAGGTGGGACAGCTTCATGCGAACCTCTACGTTTCGGCGCTGGCGCTCTTGTATCTCAGCGTCCAGCAATTCAATGAGAAAAGAGAGATACGTACTTTGGCTACGACTGGCGGCTTCCAGCTTGGCATCGAGCGATTGGGCCGCTTGGCCCAATCCGAGCTCCTCCAAACGGTGACGGGCTTGTTCCAGCTCGATCATACGCCCACCTCTACAAGATGCTCATACACGTCCAACGGACGCACTTCCACGTCTTGAACAGGAATCTGAACGCCTTGCGGCTTTGGATAAGCATATCCCTGAGCCGTACTCAGATTCGCGTATTGGCCCTCACACATGACGAGCATTCGGGATCGGTACTGCTTCTCGTGCCGAGCGATGAGCTGCTTCTCACAGTAAATTTCGATGAATCCGTTTATGTCTCGCACCCTTACTTCACGTCCGCTATACTGCCATGGAACGCCATAACGAACGCCGTCGTAGCTTACAAATCCGTCACGGCTTACCTTCCGCGGTTCAAATCGGTACTTTGCCCAGCGTTCCGGAGACGGAAGCATACCGAGCTTCTCTTGTGCCAAGCGATCGATCGGTCTTTCTCCAGTTGTACCGTGGATCCGACGGTTTTGCTCATCACACCACTGTCTGGCTTGGCGATTTAGGTCACCAAGATCGGTGAATGATCGCCCTGGCATGAAGCTTTGCTCAATGAACTGAACACTTCGTTCGACCTTTCCTTTCGTTTGGGGACGACGAACGCGACAGACCTTGGGAATCAAGCCGATTGCAGCAGCAAAATCTTCAAACAACGGATGCCATCTCGGCTTACGATCATCGCCCATGCCTAGAATCACGGTCTTCATTTGGTCGGTCAGCATGGTCTTCGGGACACCACCGAAGTATTCCAATCCGTTCATCAGGCAGCGTAAGAAACTGTGGATATCACAACGCTTTGTAAATTCGATGTACATGGCTCGAGAGTAACCTAACACCATCGCAAAAACGGGGATTTTACGCACTTCACCGTTTAAATCGATGTACTCGCAAATCTTCCAATCCACTTGGGCTTGGTACCCGGCTTCTGTCTCATAGCGTTGCACCGCAGGTGCATGCTTTGGAGGCCGACGGGGCTTCACATAGTCCTTGATGATCGTAATACAAGAGACGCAGCAGAACTTCACAATTAAAAATCCCCTTTTCCAGGCATTGATCCAGCAAGGATTTGAACGGATCGAGCTTGGAAACTCTCTTCTTTCGTGAACGAGGTTCCGGAATTCCGTCTGCACGGAGGTATTTTCGAATGGTATTACGAGAATAGCCCGTTTCTCTTGTGCTTTCGCGGATACTCTTGCCGCTCGCTTGAAGTTCGTGTAATCTGATCACAGTCCCACTCCTTAGCATATATCTCCCCTCTGAAGCTACTTTGGTCGGTAATTTCAGAGAGAGGTATTCTACAGGGGTGGGTCATTTTCATTCCGGCGAACCTGGGTCAATTATATCCCGGCGGTGACATTTGGGAACATTTTTGTGGTTTGAAAACCGTTCAGCAAACCCTACGGTATATCTTATATTATTATAACATATTAACGCAGTGAATAGATAAAGATTCTTGACAAAATAAAAACTGCCGACAGGTACTTTGTCGACAGTCTGAACCACCCATTGGACGGGGGGTTATGATTTGTTGACTTCCAACATCCGAAGCAGAATCACCGTCGCTTCTGCGCGGGTTGCGATTTCGTTTGCTACAAAACGGTTTCCTCCCCGCCCATCGACAATGCCAAG
>NZ_JBFEFW010000070.1:0-4137 GCF_047229145.1 Brevibacillus jepli | reverse complement strand
TCAAACAAAAGAGACACCCGACTTTTGTTGTCGTCGGGGATGAAATAGGCGTTTACCAACGCATCGATCATCCACTTGTACACGTGGTTGTCCAGGTCAATGAGAAGATTGGCGGGATAATGGTTCCGAATCCAGACCGCCACGGGCTCCTGGAAGTAGTAACTTCCCACTCCATCCCTCGTATTAAAACCATCCCAAGCCTTCCTGCGGTCCGGCTGCCAGAATACTCGCAAGGCTTCTTCTGTTCCTACCAACCACTCCTGCTTGATCTGCTCTCGCAACCCTGGTGCGTGGTTCTTCAATCGACTGAACACAGGAGCCAATTCCGGATAGACCAACCGAAAACAATGGTCTTCCAATGGTTCCAACACCGGTTGAAAAGAGCATGGATTTTCCACAGGATTCCTTTCTTTCATCCATTCCTTTAGCTGATACTGCGCTTGCAGGAGAAGTTCATAGGCTTGTTCCACCCCTGTACGTTCCCACATAAAACCACCTTATCAATAAATTGGGCAGAGAATACCGTCACCATCTGTTGGGATACTATCGGCATACATACCGTTCACCCTAAAATGCTGTATTCTCGGCTCTCTGTTGCAATTGGTATAGGATACCGACAGTATCCGTAGGGATACCGTTGGATGCTGTCACGAGTTTTCATGCAGACGAATCTTCCGCAGCGCATCGAAACGGTTTCCTGATCGTTGGCCAAAGCGGTTCGGCTGCTCCTCTTTCTTCTCCTTCTGATTCTCATCGTCTTTGGTGACGGCTGACTGTGATCGACTGAACACTGACTGAAATCCTCCCCCAAAACCACCCCCTCCGAATTTGTTCGTTTTCGGCTGATAGGGGTTGAACGTTGACTGTTTCACATTTTTGATAGCGGCAGACACATCAACATCCAGTTCCGATTCTTGTTGAACCTGCTCTTGTTTTTCCTTGATTTGTTGAAGTTCTGTCGCCAGCTCGGCGAAACGGCTTGGCATCCCCATCCCGGCAAAAAAGGTGTAGATGACCGCGTAATTTTCATTCCAGATCGGGTCGCCAAACTTACCTCTCATTTGCGTAATCGGATTGTAGTCACTGATCACTTTCTTGATCGTCCGTTCCGTGATGACATCCTTGAAAAAGTCCGCATTGGACGGTCGCAAAATAAAACCGCCATACATCGTCGCCGTTTGGTACTGGTGCCCGCAAGCAAAGTATCCCTTCTCGATACTCGATCTCATCTTTGCTTCTAGTTTTTCGATGGTAAAATCCGGTTCCAACCGCGCTTTCGCTATCGTAAGAAGCTTGCCGGAGAGCTGCATCAGCTTGATGAAGTCTGAAGGGTCATAGGTTACGTTGTCGCTCCCAAAGTTGGCAGGGATGAGATTGGCTTCGTGGATGGTACTAATGACCGCATTATTCCCCTCGTCTTTCCAGGACAGGTTCGTATGTTGGAGTGTCCGCGATCCCTTCTTCAATTCAAAATCATGGTAAATCTTTTTGTTGTCGGTTAAAATCACGCTGGCTAACGGCTTTGTGTCAGAGTATTCAAATAACTCTTCCTGTATCTTGAGAAAATCCTGAATCTCCTTTAACAGCAGCAAGGCATTTGCGATTTCATCAGGATCGTCAATCGGCAGCGAAATGAGTAAGGTGATCGGAACAGGAAAGAATCCTTCCTTGATCAAATTGAGGGTTAAAGAGCCCCAACCGGTTCCCACGCCACCCCCGGCGCCAAGTGAAATGATCAGATGCTCCACATTTGCAAATTTCTTTTCCATGGCAGCAGCCAACTGGCTTCTCAATTCATTCGCCTTGGGATTCAACGTCGGATCGAATAACTCGACCACAAGAGAAGGAGTCCGAGCAGCTCCTTTCATTCCGTCAAAGTGAATGCGATCCTTTTCCGGGATGTTTTTCAGGTGAATCATATCCGCCTGGGCAAAGTTGATTGCCAACGTTTGGTAACATTGTGTCCCATCCGCAAAGCGATAACCAGCAAAGATATCCGCATCCTTGTTCCCCTTTTGACCGGCGCCTATCACACCAAATCGCAAGGACACATCTTGGATGAGGCCGTTGCTTGTCATGAACTCCAATTCCTTACTGTTCATCAGGCTCATAGTATCCCCCCTCGTTTGAAGTCAGCAACAAATAATCTACAAACGCTTGTCCTTCCTCGGAGAGTGAGTAGAGCGTTTCTCGTCTTGGTGTCCTCAACTTGAGAAGACCGGAAAAATACAAGGCTTCCACACAAGCATGAACGACCGTTTTGCTGTATCCGCTCGTGTCAATGATCGATTGTTTATTGATCTCTCCATTCTCTCCGATGATGCATAGAACTTCTTTCATGGGTTCAGTCAGTCGGTTAGAGAACAAGGCATAGTGCCTCGAATCGTACAATCGGCTCATACATTCACCCTTCCTTTTGATGCCTCCACTTCTTTTAGAAGCCAAAATGGTAACTCTCGCTTGTACATGATGTTTAGCTTTCTCAGCACGGTCTGGCTATGTTTTTCCGCTGTATAAGGAGAAACCTCCAAATGAACCGCAACTTGCGGGATGGAGTATCCTTGCAGCAGCATGGCCAACACCTTCGATTCTTGGGGAGTTAGGCCATATTTTTCGGAAACTCCGTTCATCAATTTGTCTAGCAACTGGTTTTCTGTCATCGTCAACACCTCCCTATTCATGATCCAGAATGTAGTAAGAATTGTTCAAACTGATCGGCCGGCAGCGGTTTACTGAACAAAAAACCCTGCATGACGCAACAATCTTTCTGCATGAGATAATTCTTCTGTTCTTCCGATTCAACTCCCTCGGCTACAAGCTGCAGATTCAATTCGTGAGCGAGACGAATGATGGCTGAAGTAATCGGAACTTCCTGCTGGCTGTTTTCCACATCTTGCACAAATACTTGGTCGATTTTCAATGTGTCAACTGGAAACATGCGCAGGTAATTTAGCGAAGAGTATCCTGTACCAAAATCGTCAATCGCGATCTTTATGCCAATCCCTTTCAACCTGGCGAATGTCGAAAGGGTATGTTCTTGTCGAATCGCAATGTTCTCCGTCAGTTCAATCTCCAAACACTCTGGGGGCAACCGTGTTTCTTGCAAGACATTCAAGATTACCGCAACAAAGTCGGCATGTTGGAAGGAAAGCGGGGAAATGTTGATAGCGATTCGTATTGGCCCATAAGTATTAAGCCACCTCTTCGCCTGTCTGCAAGCAACTGTTAATACGAATCGGTCCAATTCGGCAACCAGACCATTCGATTCAGCTAGGGGAACAAAAATACGTGGCGAAATCTCCCCTAACAATGGGTGTACCCATCGTGTGAGAGCTTCCGCTCCAATAACCTTGCCTGTACTAACGTGTATGAAGGGCTGGTAATAAATCTCGATCCCTCCCTCCTTTCCCGCTGCCAACGCTTTTCGTAATTCTTGTTCGCATATTTCCTTTGCGTACTGGATTACCGGCAGATCCATCGGCCCCTCCTCCATTTCTTTTTTCCTTGCTACCCCATAGAAATCGTCGGCAACAGGATCACGAATGAAAACGCGATAAACGGCGCAAACGGTACCTGAACCTGCTTCATCACCTTGGAAAAGATGAGCCCCGACAAAAAAGACAATAAGATCACTCCGTTAACGAGCGGGAACCCAAGTGCAAATCCCAAGAAGGTAAGGAGTTTCATATCCCCTCCCCCAATGCCGTCTTGTACGAAAAATGAAAGTCCCAGCAGCATGGATAACACAAAAAGACCACCAAATACGGAATGCCCCAATTGGTCATGAACGTAATGGTACAGGAGCGCAACCACCATAGACGGATAGGTCAACCAATCCGGAATGATCCGCCATTTCCAATCCGTGAAAGTGGCGATCAACAGAACAATGAGAGAGAACCCCATGAGTATCACGTCCTCACCTCATCCAGACTTGTGATGTAAACGTGGCAGATGCCCGTAAGGGAACTTGAGCCGTGATCCCGATGATCTTCAAAGACTGAAATGTGTAGGTGGACGAAACGGCAATCACGCCTTCCTCCCCTTTTGCTAACGGACCAGTTGTAACCGTCAAATCCCATTCAGCAGGGTCCAGTCCGGCATCAGCAAACCGCTGTTGCAAATAGGGGATAGTACCAT
>NZ_JBFEFW010000006.1:0-240809 GCF_047229145.1 Brevibacillus jepli | reverse complement strand
ATTGTCTCCCACCTCGTCCTCGTTTTCCTCACTATACGTTCTTTAGAGGGGTACGACAACTATTCTGACACAGGGGGTTCTCCTTGAAGAACAATTTATCTGAATTGGTATTGGAAGGGTTAAAAAAAAGACTCGATAATAGTAATCAATTATTAGTGCAAAATAGGAATGGAAAAGTTGATACAGCCCAGTTTACATTTAACCCTCCTGTTAATGTGGAAGAAATTGAGGAGTTTTTAAGGAGCACTCACTGGCACTTACCAACTGACTATAAGAATTTTCTCCTAATCCATAATGGAGCATGGCTGTTCGAAAGTGTAAGATATGGTGGAGGATATGAGTTACTGAGTCTAGATGAAATTAAGGATAATCATCTCGACTATATGCCTGTGAATTGGTACCCTATCTCGATTAACAATGGTGACTACATTTTTATTGACTCTAATCGAGTTGCGTCCGGTCAGAAAAACTATTTAGTGTGTTTTAATCATGATGATGTTTCAACCTCAGAAGGTTATTACTTGAATATGACTTTTGAAACTTGGTTAGAAAGATTAATAATTGCACAAGGAACAGAGTTTTGGGCTTGGTAAGTAGAAATAAAGAAGGGGCTGTTTCAAAAGTCGATTTTTCCGACTGAGAGACACCCCTTTTTTAATTTCGAAACTCATGATACATCAGCGTTTCAGAGGGACTTCTCTAGTTGTATAGTTGTAAGGAAGATGTGGAAGCATTCATTCAAGCTTACTCTAAACAGATTGAATCTGCCCCCTACTTTCACATAGAGTACAATGCCAACAGGAAAGCAAATTTTATAGAAGTTACCTCGGGTACAGAAAATTGTTATACGTGCTCATTTTAAGGGTTGGATGTTTTTAATATCAAGGTAGAAAAATTGGTCGAAGAGATTGATAAAATATCCCCATATGACCGAGATCACTGGGAACTAGGGGGAGAAGTTATCGAAGAAGTTATCGAAGAAATTAGCGTAAAATTGGACTGTCATTCAATTGACAGTCCCTACTCTCATTGAAGGATGTGATCCTGTGAGTAATCCTTTTGAAGCCCTCATTAGTAAGATCAGGGGAAGTAGGACAAGTGTAGACCGGAACGTGCATATCAAAAACGAGGAATATCATTTTACATTCTACATCTCGAACGAGTCTATCACAGATACAAAGGAGAAATTAAAATCGTTTGAGTTACCAGAGGATTACGTTAGTTTTTTAAGCCACTACGAAAGTGCAAAACTATTCAAGGACGCCAAGCATAACTCTGGGGGTTATGATGTGTTAAGTACCGAACTCGTCATTGGGTACTGGAAAGCATACAGCATCGACCATCCTTACTATCCTATCCTTTGGAGCGATAACTCAAATAACTGTATATGTGTGGATCAAGACAGAATACATAGTGGCAAAGGTTACCTCACATGGGTTGGATCAATACTACCAGACGATACTATCGACACAGACCTGACGTTCACAGAGTTGCTGGAACAACTTATTGAGCATGATGGAATTGAGTTTTGGGATCGACCCATTGAGGAAGAGTAAGATAAAAGGACGCCTTTTATAGTGCGTCTTCAGGATGAATCGAACGACTAATGCATAGACTGCCAAAAAGCTGGGACTAAGCTCTCAGCTTTTTTCTGTAAGTTGGGGACGTTTAACAGACAAAAAAGCAGAGGAAGTCCCTCTGCTACGCCATTACGTATCCACTATTTGTTCTTATTCTCTAACAGTGCCATACTCTCCACATGACTTGAGTGTTGGTCACTGTATATTAAGCCGTAAGGATGGCGGTGGCGGTAAACTTATAATGAATGTTTACCGAGCCATCCGCCTGTACTTCAATCTTATCAATAAACCTATGCACCATCTCAGAAGTCAGTTCGTCCAACTTCATGAACTGCTTGAGTTCCTTCTTCAATCGAACGATACTTTCCCCTGTGCTACTACTGGCTTGTAGAGACTAGTGGAGTGTTGCCCACTGTTGGTCAGGAAAGGCCCGTTGAAGATTAAGATATTGGAATTTTAATCTCTTTTCATTCCAACTGCGGAGAATATAAAGTTTATATATTTGCTCTCCTAGTTAAGATAACTGTTCAAGAACCTTTGGGATTAATTGATTATTGAATGTGTTTAACTCAAGATCATCAAACGGATTGCCCTTAAATGTATCTTCACAAATTTGCGTTAACTCACAAAAGTCATTATACGGCATATGATTTTCAATTTTTTTTAGCAAGATAAAAATTTTTTCCTTCAAATTCTTCTCTATTGAAGAAAGATAATCCGAATCGGGATCAGCATTCAATTCTTTTTTAGATCTAGAAAATGCCCATAGTAATTCAAAGACGCTGTCCACTCCATCGTACTCAGAGCGAGTAGGAATGAATAATTCATATTTCTGATCAAAACAGTTTAAAAATTGTTGTGCTATTTCTACAGGAAATGGTGGTGATAACTTCTGTATCAATTGTTCGTCTTCTGTGTCAACAGCAACTTTAAGGTCTTTTAAAAACTGAATTGGAATCCTTAATCCGTTCGGAGTAATTTGGCTTTGCTTATTTTTATTAGCTACTACTAAATAACTGTAGTCCAAAGAAGCAATGGGAGTGCATAGGTATAAAAATTTTATTAGCACTTCATGATTTGTCACATCTAGATTATCTACAATTAGTGGGTAAAACTTCAAAACACCATCATTATAGTATTTTTCTGGGTAAGTGAGTAAAAAGCCTTCGGACAAACCACTCAATGCTGTTATTGAATCAATCATTAGCTTGCCATAATTTTTGTTATACCAAGGCTTAATTGCATATTTATTAAAATATTTGCTTGGCATATGCTCATTGAAGTATTGACATGTGATGATAAGGGACTGTAAGTTTAGTTCTTCAATCATATTTAATTCGTTATGCTCATGTAGTAACATTCCTTGCTCATCAACAATAGCCCCAAAGTATTTTTGCATTCTTTGCATTGAACCGTGTGCTGTTGTCAAATTGATTACAGCTAACCTACTTTGTTCTGGATCGCGAAGTAAGAATTTAACTAGCTGATTACAAAAATTTTGTATGCCTCCAAAATAGTCTGTCTTTACTTTACTGAACCCCTCAGGGAGGACAGCTTTTTCTTCAAAAGGTCTGTCTTGATTAGGATATCTATACTCTCTAATGAGTTCTTTGTTTATTTCTGTTCGTAGGTTTTCTATTTCAGATGCAAGACTACCCAACTGTTTACCTTCAAGAAGTTTACAGATACTCGCTACACACTTTTCAGATAAAGTTACAATATTTTTTCGAACAGAAAACCAACGATTTAGCCATTCAAATATACTGTCGCACTCATAATTGCTCATGATTGTTTTATCCCATAAGGATGCGAACTCCTCATGAAACATTATTATTATGTTTCTAATTGGCATAGCTTTATGTGCATCATCAGGGATATCATATCCCGAAATAATGTCAAGTTTTGGACTAATTGCATCAGCGTGGTATATCTCAAATATTGGAAGAGTCTTGCATATTATCTTTATTCTGGAGACACTTTCCTCATTCCCTTTTCGAATATCGCTTGGCAAGAGTATATATTCAACATGAATCTCATTCCCATTTTCACTTAAATACAGTTTCAAAGATTCAGTTGACCTCTTCAGGTAAGTCATAATAGTCGACAAATTATCCTTCACAAAAGAAATATAAGTCTCCTTGTTTCCGCAAAAGCAAGTATACATAATATTAGATATAACATTGATCGTGTGATTCTCTTTAGCTGCCCATATTGCTTCCAAGGAAATGTTATTTGATAAATTAAATTTCCGATCAATATTAAGTAACCAATATGCAATTGTTGCATAGGAAGTAATGTCATCAGTAAGGTTATCGCCCTTAAGCCTACCAAATAATTCCTCGCAAAAATAGTAAACATCTGTTTCTGACAATACGATTTTCGGAACTGAATCTCTAAGGTCACATAGATATTGAATGTTTGAGTTATCTGGAAATATTTTTTTAAGTTCATCTAGGGTTCGCAATGAGTATTCAAAATCTTCGAATTGTATAAAAGGATTAAGTTCCGTAGATAGAAGGAATAATCCACCATGACTGTTAGCATCATCAAAAGCGCTTTGATTATGCACATAGTATTGCATCACATTTCCAGAAAGCAATCCTTTTAGTGCCAATACATATGATGATAGGTTCTCTGCATCCCATAGATTCTTTACAATTGTAGAGTAAAAACCTTTCTTATTTGTTATTAGTTGAGGAAGGTTAGAAAATAGCTTTGGAAAGTATGTAACATCTGTTATTTTAACTACTTCAAGAGCTGTGTTACTTATCTCTGTATACTCGTGTAACTTATCAACAATGTGTTGAGAACGCACGGGATGTAACCCTTCCACATATTGTTCTGTTGTATCAACACGGATTAAAAATTCGTTTTCAACACTTTTTAACAGCTCGCCATAATCGCGGTTTGTTGCTTCTAATAAACTTTCGATTAACTTACTAACAGGTATTTTTATTCCACAAATATCTGCAAAGCAAACTTTCCGAAGAATTTCGCATTTTATTCTTCCGGTATCCATATTGTTGATTTGAGTGATTTGATGAGCAATCCTTTCAGAAATCATTTCGCCATGTGTAAGAAGATAGACAAATTCAATTAGTAGTTTTTTGTCAGAAACTTTTGTCCAAGAGCTTCTCCAGTCTGTTATAGATTGATGAAGTTTTTGGGATTTTTGTAGCACCTCAAAAATACTTTTTGCTTCTTGCTCGTTAAGTGACAGTTTAACAATTTGCAAAGATCTTACATTGCTTAAATTGCCGCTGTAATTATACCAATCATCTTCTCGTGTAGTAAGCAGAAGTTTGTAGTGATATGAAACATCTTCCTGTAGAAGTTGGGCTAACCTATTCCACTCACCTAACTGCGAATCTAAATTGTCAATAACTATTAATGGTTTTTCTCCTAGCTTCACTCTCGATTTAAAATACTGGACGATACTATCTAATTCTTTTGAATCATTACACCACACAAGCTGATAAATTGTATATTCACTACACAGATTAAAAGCAACTTGAAGAGCCATAGTTGTTTTTCCTTGTCCGCTTGATGCTTTGATAACTGTGACCCTGTTATTTTGAATAGATTCTTCAATTTCCTTTTCTGTGTGTATACGTCTGACAGGCAATTGCATTACGATATCTTGTGGTGTAGCTTTTTTCCCTTCAAAATAGCTGAAATCATTACCGCGATTCGAAATATTGAAATCCAACTTCTTAATCCAGCTATGAGCGGGATTCTGAATGCCTTTACTAATATCATCCTTTATGCTCTGGATTATTGTATTCAATTGTTGTTGATTGATACTTTCTCTGCGCTCCATTTTTTCGAGGCAGCATATTTTTATACCATTAGCAAACAAAGCAATATTTCCAGTTGTAATATCGTATTTCTCAATTAACAACTTCTCTATTTTTTCAGAGAGGATATTTTTATCTTGTTTTTCGAAACTAAGTTTTTTTATAAAGCTATCAAAAGAAAACCCTGTCCAATTCCAGTGAGAATTTTCAGTTTTTATATTTTGGACCATTTCATTCCAATACTTAGTAGAACTTTCATCTATACTATTGTCAAAGATTTTACTTAGGTTGCCTTTTGCTACAGGAAAATCATAGACTAGCTTAAAATTATGGCTGGCATCAAACAAATAAGCCTCTAAAAAGTTTTTCAAAACATCTTTTAGGAAACTCGCATCTTGCTTCTGGGTAGAATATTTCAGTTGAATATGAGTAATAATTCTAGAAGAAACCTCACATTTATAATGATCGATATCCTCTATTCCTTCAAGGTGAAAAGTCGTGTTTTCATTAGATTCCGACAGAATTAAATAGCAAGAATACAAAAATTGATAGCTAAAACCTGAAAGTGCAATTTGTCCGCCAGTACGAGATTGCTCTAATTCCTCGATAGAAATTCTAACTGGTTTTATGACTTCTTTTTGCTTTTTTGATGTTTTCTTTTTTTTCACGAATTCACCCTCGTAAATGATTTTCTATTCTAACCGAACATACACATGAAGTTATTTTTGTTAATGAATATTGAATAAATCCAGATTCTATTGGCCGACACCAATAGGCATTCCTAATTCTCTTTTCACATCATCGATAAAGATATGATTCATTTTATTTACCACTTCAAACAGTAAGTGCTTTCTCTTCTTCCTTCTTTTTTTCCATTCCATCAAAAGCTTTTCGCTCAATCAACTCAGAATTAGTTAAATTATACCACCCCCTTTGAAGATTAGAAGGATAAATAACTCAGAGCTAGTTCCTAGGACAGATTTCATTCAAAGATTTAAATATTTAACGACAATGAGATATTGTAGAGAATTAATGTTTATGCAACTTTTTTCAAATTAACATAGCATTGAGTCTTACAACCGCTATATATCAAAAAAAGAGGAGCTATCCGCCCCTCTTCACTTATTTCCGCCAATACATCTCCGATTTAATTGTCATTCCTCACTAACAGTGAGCAACACTCCACATGCCCCGTATGCGGGTTAATATAGCCATATGATGCAATCTGTTATAATTCGTTGAAGCCTTGGTATAACTAAGTTTCCCGCGTCCGCACTACATTTCTATAAGGTGATTTAGGTCGACTGGTGTTACACTTTATCACCAGTTTAACACCAATATATTGCTTTGAGACCACAATGATTAGATCTTAACATTAAAGCTAAACTACGAACTCAAGTGTCCCTGACCTCAACTATCGTATCATCGTGAGCTCCTACTGTCGTAGTATTCCGGTAAATAAATGAACTTTAATATGTATCTGATCAGCGGAGTTCGATATCAAAACCGTAAAGCAATCAATGTGTTTTGCTTTGGAAGTTACTACATTCCAACTCTATTTAGTAGAAATGATCTTCCTGGCAATGGTCATTGCACGTCTTAATTCTATAACTGAGTTTTTGAGCAGTTCTTCCTCTTGATTCTCCTGCAGAATTTTATAAAAGACGATTAACTTTTTGGCAGACCTACTTTTTTGAAATCCAAACTCTGCAAGTTGGTTACCGATACGACCGGCGGCCTTGATTAGTGTTGAACGCACAGGCTCCTCATATTTCCCAGGATGTAGTCCCCATCTAATTTCTACTTTCCTTGTCGGTTTAAAATTCACATGAACATGCGCACTACATTGAGGTGTTCCCCATTGTTCGTCATGAAACCACATATGCATATAGCTGTATTCAACTTTATTATCCCGACGGGTAGATGTATGGAGAATGTCGGGCTCAAGAGCAGACATAGTTTGCGCCACCTTTTGTAGGAAGTGCCGCTCTCCACTGTCATCACGCCGCTCATCCCAATTTTTCTTGCTTTGCTTTGACATCTCCTTGATTCTTAAGGGAATCGGATGGCTGACAGAGGTAAAATCAATCACATTTAAAGGACGGGGGATATTAAAAAAATCAGGTATTATATATTGCTTGGCTACGCGATGAAGATTTTCAATCGAAAAGTAATTGAAAAAGGGAAGAATATATACATTCAATGTTTTCTCCGGCAGTTTGACTCTTACCGTATACGCTTTGTTTCTAAGATGTATCCGCTCTATCTCAAGTTCCTGCTCGGGGAACATACGGCGTAGGACATCAAGTTTGTTCTCGGTTTGTCCTATTGTGACTAAGCATTTTGCGTGGCTCCGCACAATTACAGATTTTAAATATTGAATCCTTCGTTCAACAAAAGCCTGCATCCTTTCTGTTGCTGATTTCTTAAAAGAGTATGCGTTAATGTATTCATCAACGTTCTCAAATAGTAACTGATATTCATATGGCCAAGTATTCTCATTAGGCCGTGGCAAGGGTCTCCAATCCATAAGGGCAGTAGAAACGCCTCCCTTGAAATTAAGGGTATAAAGCTGTTCCTTTGCATATGTCACGATCTCATCCCAATTACTCTTATCCCTGCTTAAATACGTATCGATTGGAAAATTGGGATCATCTTTGACTCCTTGAATCGTCAAACATAATCGGGCTGTATGAGTATTGAACGCTGAAAGACGCTCCGTGCTCTTTTTGGGGCAGAATCCGTAATACCGTTTCATGTAATCCTCAATTTTTTTGCAACCACTATTTGCGCTTGCTTCCCAAAATCCCTCGGACCAATGCCCATTGGGGCTGTGATCGTAATGTTCGTTGGGGTATAGATCATCCTGATAAAGAATGTTTTTATTGCTGGTCATACTTTCGAGTAATGTCGAAACTGTAGATTCTTTTTTCCCATACAGGCGAAACCTTGCAGCGGCATGAGCTGCTATCTCATTCGGATAACCACCAGTACCTTCTTCGTTGCCCATAATTAATATATCAGCATCCAAGTGAGGGCCGCATCCTACATAAGCATTCATTTTCTCTAATTGTTTAATTGTAAGCTGCATGTGACATCCTCCTGAGCAAACTATGAGTGTTTCCTCTTTAAACAACGAAACAATAAACTATGTTCAATTTTGTAGGAATACTGCTATAATATGTCGATTTACTCCAAGCAAAAATCTAACAAGTGGTAAAAGAGGCCTGCCTCCAGCTGACTGCCGTAAACTTCATGAATAGAAAGATGCTATTTACCTTGCCAGTCTCATCTTTTCCATCACGAGCTCTTGACGCTTGCTCGCAAACTTTCCAATGATCTCCTCTTCAATCAAATTATGCTGGATCGCTGTCAACTTCATAAGCTTGCTCTTGAAGATCACCTTCTGGATCACTCTGTCAATTTCTTTAATTTGCCTTGTAATTTCGGAAATCTTCACGCGAGCACCCTGTGTTTGTTTACGCTGGAGCTCTTGAAACGCCTTCTCCCGTATTTGTCTGCACTGATCCAGAGAATTTAATCTAATAGCTTCTAGGAGCCCATCAATAACCTCGTCAAACATAGGCTATACCTTAGAGATGAGGGTAGTCATCCAAATATGTAAGTTAGCAGCGTACGTTTCCTTTGCACCCTCTGGCACATTCGCATTCGTCAAAATATCGTTAGCCTTGTCCATGACTTGCAAGATCAAATTACCTCGCTCGCTTATGGAGAGTCGATCCTCCTGCGCTTTCTTGACATAAGCATCTGCCTCTAATAGCATTTTATAGCCTTCCGCTTCCAAATACTTAACTGAATTATTCGTATCTGCGTGTGTCTTGGCTATATACTCAATCGTGGAAATTACATCGGGTATCTTCCGTACGAGATTTTGTATAGCTTCTTGCTTAAGCGCATTCATATCCCAATCAGTCTGTATACTTTGTCCCGGCATGATGACATCAACCTTTAAATCACTCGGCTTCAAGTTTCTATCTGTCATGGATGATGACTCCTTCACTCAAAATATCACGGAGATGTTCTCGCTCTTGTTGAATCGTTTTGATCAATTCCTCAAAACCTTCAAGCTGTTCTTGATCCTTATCAAGATGTGCACTTAGCATCTCTTCATGCTCCATGCACGTTATATCAAAATGCTCATTCACAAGAACCATCGTTTCGTCTAAAGATAAATCAAGCTCTTCAACAATCTTTGGATTAAGCTCCTTCGTCCAATTTTTCAGAGACTTATCAATGGTAGCTTTCAGTTTTCCTTGCCATGTGGCAACCCCCCATAAATAAAAGCCAAGCTCTATGAGCACTGCGATCACATTACCAATTGCCTTGGTACTGGTCGCCCCTAGCCTTGCTAAGATATGAGCCAATTTATTATGAGTTGCTCGTGAGAATGTTTTATTAAATACGTTACCGATTCGCTTTAATGCCATCTTTCCAAAATTAGCAACCCCGGCCCCCGCTCCACCCCTGCCTCCAAATCGCTGGAAAAATTGAAAAGCTACATTCTTAAGGCCTTCGTTTAATATTCCCTTCAGAGCATTAGTCCTCAGCTTCTCAAACTTATCCATTATGAAATTTACTTCTTTGATATAGTTACCGATGGCTGTATTCGCAAGCTCCTCGATCTCATCGTTCAATTCCTCTAAACGATAGATCAGTAGCTCCCCTGTACGCTTGCAGGCAAGGTTGGCTTCTTTTGGCAGCACATGTGATTGGATAAAAGCATTACAATCCGCTGCTTGGGTCCATCGATTAGATGTGGTAATATGCTCATCACATGCTTTAGAGATCTTACTTTGCTCCTGACTAACATGTACTTGCAGTTCTTCAATCATTTCATTCCTGCGGCGTATTACGAGATCCTGTATTTTCTTTTGGCTCTCCCGTAACTGTACAATTTCTACACGTAACCCTTCCCTTTGCTCCGAATCAAGCTCCGCCATTTGCCATTTTGTCACCGTAGCGCTTTCCAGATTTTCATAAATCGATTGCAGAACCAGCTTTGCTCGTTCAAGCCATGCTTTTGTTCGTTCCGGTCTAACCATCTCCTGGCCTAACCATCGCCATACATGCTCTGCTTGGGGAACCGGTGCCCCCGCTTGCTCAGCTACAAGAAACAGCTTAACTTCACTCCCAATGAGATTCTGTACATGTTTACGAATCTCAGCAACGCGACGGTCCGATTCATCTACTTCATTGGGAGCACGATTGATGACAAGTAACAATGGAGGAAGATCTTTCTCAAACACTTGGTATAATAGCTCTAAAAATTGTTTATCCGCTTCTACGATCCCACTTCGGTACATCACGCAAAAAACGAGATAATCCGCTTCAGGGATAAAGTTATTCAGTACCTCCGTATGCTGTTCATAGATAGAATCATAACCAGGCGTGTCCAAAATATGAGCCTCTACATCTATGCGCGTAGTAGTCTTAAGTTGTAACCTCCGCAACGTAGGCAAAGGCTGGACGAATTGTTGGTCGAACTGTTCCTTCGATACTGCTTCTCTCTTCCCATCTCGATGTACTATGCCATACGACTCTAAATACTCCCTACCACCAATTACCTCAGTAACAATAGGAGTCGTAGGAGAAGCAGATACTTTTAACTTCTCCCTACCAATGAGACTATTAATAATGCTCGTTTTCCCAGAGCTTGTTCGTCCAACAAGTGTCATATAAAAAGAAGGCTGATTTAGCTTCTCTATAAGAGCAGCTGCTGATCCTTGCATCGTTGAAAAGCCTATTCTCCGAGCAAGCTCGTAAGCTCGCTCAGCCGAGTTTATTAGCAGGCTGCGTTCATTTTCAAACGGTTTCACGAAGCGGCTCTCCCTTCCACATCAAGCGCGCATTTTCCCATTCTACTTTACTCTTTTTGATGATTTGTAAAAGTTCCTGGGTGTCTTCATAGAGCTGCTCACGGTGATCGAGACTTTCCTCTAAAATTACCTGACGTTGGGTAAACTCACCTTCAATACGATTCAGCTCATCCATCAGTAGTTTTTCGAGATCTTGGATAATTTGCTGTTCATAAAGACCTGTTTCCCTCTTCACCAGTTCTTGAAGCTGTTCGATCACCTCTATAACAATGGATTTTGCAGCTTTTCTTGCCCCGGCCTTCCGCTGTTTTTCTACTTCAGTTTTAATAGAAAAACCAAGGAGATTACCGATCACTCCAGCTACTACAATCGCTCCGCCGACAACCCAGCCAACAGGATTCGATACAATGAGAGGAACCAGAGCTGGAGCAACTGCCATCAGTCCTAAGGAAAGTAGAGCTGGTACTGCACGCTCAAACTTAAAATTCCCTTGTGAATCGACATCAATGGCAATATTCGGGTTCGTTTCATGCACATGTTTGAGGATCGATTCAAAATCCGTCAGTATCTTCTTAATTATTTCTCGAATCTGATATTGGAGCTCATTTACGATCGAAAGCTGGGCCTCTTGAAGCTGCTCTGTCACAACGGTCTCAAAATAATGGCCGTCGTATATACCGCTAGAAATTTTTTCGTCAATATGTTTTACGGTACCCTCTTCTACTTCTACAATGAAACGATTCATCTTTCTACGGGCTTCACGGAACAAAGTCTCCGCCTCTGCTTTTAACTCAGCAAATTGACTTTTAGTCTTTTCTTTTTCCTCTTGAAACTTTTGCTTTTGATTCTCAAGCTCCAAGTCGGCTGTCTCCTTATCTTTATCCAAGTCCTTCAAAATAGACTCATACATTCGTTCACTTTCTAAGATCTTCTGCCCGATCCATTCAATATTATCCTTCATGATCTCTTCGAACCACGTCTTCATACTCTCTTCTAGCCGATATTCAACCAACCTAATACCAGACTTCTCGCGTAAGCTCAGATCCTTTGTGTAGGTCGCTTTCACTGCATCTTTTACTTGCACTGGTATAATCTGCTGCTCGTAGCGCACACCCAGCTCCAGAGAAATTTTCTCCAGCGCATCCTGGTTGTGCTTCATGCCACTTTCCAACTCACGCTCAGTCTCATGCTCCCACCAATTTTGCACAAAATAGGCGTTAGATATTTGTGGCCATACAGCTTTAAGAAACAACGACTCTATTCGAGTAATTGGGGGAATTGTGCGCAAAAGGAAAATAGCACCCGAGCAGGACATGATATACTTCATCGTGGTTTCTTGGTTTGCGGAGCTTAAACTAGCCACCCCGGGCAGGTCGACAAATACGACATCGGGTCGTAGAAGATGCGAATGAATATGTAGCTCAATATGATGGACCCCTAACACGTTGTCAGGGTTACATTCATGATTCACAAAACGGTTCAATGCTTCCCGCTCAACAGCAACGCTTTCTGTTCGTCCATCCTTATAATGAACAATACCGCGATGGCTTCCATCTGCACTTTTGTGTATTTCAACCGGAATGCAAGTCGTTTCATCCGCTTCTACTGGTAAAATGTCGTCACCGACAACAAGCGCATTCAGAAGAGAGCTCTTCCCCGCCCCCTGAATACCAAGTACCGCAATTACAAATTTCTGAGCGGTCACACTTTGCTTTCTGCTTGCAAGTGATTGGTCAAAAGCTGATTTGACAGACTCCCCTGGAAGGATGTGGCGTATAGCATGAATAAGTCTCTCATCGTTTAGTAAGCGAATGATTGAGGACATCTAAAAAGCCTCCTATTGACTTTGTTTTTTTCTTGCCTTTTCAAGAGCTTTCTGTTTTCCGAAAAAAAGGGATACATACCCAGGAACAGATTGTATAAGAGCCTGCTCTTCTAGGTAGGCTCTCCATTCCTCTTGCTGTTGTTCGATACGATTAGACATCCGGTCAAGACGTTCTTCTAATCCAATTTGAAGAGAGATCATCTGCTCGTCCATTCCTGAAAAGTGCCCCTGGACTGAGACAGCAGCTTCTTGCATTATCTGAAAGTGCGTTTGATGGCTATCTTTTATTGCTGTTTTTAAATCCTCCAGTTCGTTCAGCAGATGAGCCTGATCGTCCTCGGCTTTCAGCTTAAGCTGCTTGCTGGCCTGAAGATTCTCCTCAGCCATTTGTAACATCAAGGTTTTCAGTTGCGCAGTAGTTTCCTGAAGAAGCATTTTTATCTTCTCCATCTTTTTATCGATCGCTTGATCCGTGGTCTTCAAGGTATAGAGTAACGTTTCTTCCAGCTCATCGATTTTAAGTTGCTTCGCTAGCTTGGCCTGTTTTAATACATCTTCCATCCCGCCTTGAACAGCCTGCTGAAGCTCCCCTAAAATCCGTTCTGTTTCCTCATCTACATATAATGTGATCGTATCATCGCTTAGTTTGCTCATCGTGTACAGTTCCTTTCTTTGTCCAAACTTTTAGCTACGGATTGTCAAGGAAATTTCCTTGAAAAATTGACCTGCCTCGTTCCTATTTTTTGCATGATCTAGCCGTGGGAACTGGGTGAAAAGTTGTCGAAGTGCATCCTGCTCTTCCCCTTTACCTGCTTGCCAAGCAAATTGATCAGCCGTGTGAAATAAAGCTGTGTAGAGTGGATTATCATGAATCACGATGCTGGAAGGGTTCTGAATGGATGCGAAGTCCATAAGCTGACGGTAGCTTTTATAGGCCATTGCAAGCCCAGCATCCTGGATATACTCTTGCATCGATTGAATCACGAAAACAAAAGGCATCGATTTTATAATAGTAAGAATCCATTGTCCTGCTAGTAACTTTTGAGTTACCCCTAATTGATGAATATCCAGCTGGATCAATGCAACACCTTGTCTCTGAATGTTCTCATCTACTTCCTGACTAATGGTCAAAAACGCATGTCTGATTGGAAGCTTGGTTTCTTTAAGGCGCACATGAACCGTTTCGTTATCGGTAAATTGAGGTCGAATCCCAAATATGTTGGTAAAAGCTTGTTCCATCCATTGCTGGTCCTTTCCAAAAAACCAGAGGTCATTTGCCACTTCAACCCCAGAATGGGACTTAAGATGGTTCCAGATGATCGCCTGCGCGTATATTCGTTTCTGTTCCGTTGCTAAAGCAATCAAGGATCTGGACATGGAAAATTGACGATAGCCCATGGTCATTGTATTGAGTGCTTGAACAGGATGCTCAACAAATGGGAGCTCGAAATTTAGCTCCGGCTCCTCCTCTTTCCTGTCTCGACGTCCATACCCCTTCTCTTCAATGAGTTCAAGATTGTGAATAAAGTCCTCTAGCACTTTTGCGTCCGTAGGCTTGTTCCTTCTCGCGGCAATGATCTCATCTCTTCTCATTGCTTCTTCTTTTATAACAAGGCAACCCTTTTCTTTTTGTTGCTGCCAGGTAATCCGGAAGGCTTCGAGAAGCTTGTCAAAGCGATTCAAATACACTTGGAATTCCTCGAGCGTCTTACGGATGTTAACGACTGAAATTTCTTCTTCTGTCGTAATCGTCTCATAATCACTTTCACTGAATATCCACCGCTTTAATTTTCGCAGGCCTAGAATTCCATTCGATTTTTTCTCTCTTCGAGTCGTGATCTTCGTTTTTGTTTCTTTATAGACTTTAAGAGTCTCGTCAGGAACAAGCTGAAGACGATGAGAACGAACATCTTCCAAAGCAAGATTTAATACGTGTAACAGCTTCTTTTCCTTGGAATCCCAAGTGTCCATTAACTGAAGCACATTTCTTTGAACTTGCAACGCGATATCCTTGAGACTTTTTCCAGCTAAATACACCTCATTCTCGTTTATACGTTCCGCATCTAACTTAATATATTGGTTTCTGATCTGCGTAAATTGATCCGAAAACTGTCTTCTTCCCTTTTGTATTTCCGCATCGAGATGAGTATTAACCTGTTCAGCTTCATCAAGGTAGACCTCGATCTGTTTTCTCGTTGCGTCCCAGCTTCCGATCACCTCAATGGTAATTTGTTTATCCTGATTGTAAGTAGCTAAGTCTGCCACAGCTCTCTCTTTTATTTCATTCAAATGCCTTAACAGCTGATGTAAGCGTCTCTGAGAACGCTGCCCTTCCATCTGCTCGCAAATCGAATGGATAGAGAGGAGGAGAGGCTCCAAACGGGATTTTTTCCAAGACTCCCCCCGCTTACTTCCTTTCGATTTCAAACCTTCTAAAGCAGAGATTTGAAATACAGGTGCGTTTCTCAGGCTCTTATTGGATGTTTCCTTCAATATCTTTTCGATTCGCTGACGTAGACGTTGCTCGACCTCTTGTGATGTTCGACGTTCACTCCCACCCGATGTAAACTCTGGGGTAACACAATCGATAAAATTTTGGGCGATGATAACAGGCTTATGTTCTAGGGCTATCTGGTTTAAAGCTTGCAAATTAGCTTGGTCACTGTTTGCTTTTGTAGTCGTAAGATATAGGACGAGATCAACTGTTGGTACCAACTGTCGTAATGCAATTTCTTCATGACCCTCTAGACCAAAAGCATCGAGGCCAGGAGAATCGACAATTTCGATGTTATTCCCTACTAGAAAGTCAGGAAACTCAAGGCAAATCTCGTCAACTTGTTCTTTATTACCTGGATTGTTTAATTCATCTGCATATTTAGCGATTATTTCTTTGTTTAACTGATGTTGATTAAAATGGATCGTGCTTCCATTTTTGCGAATAAGTGTACCTTTGCGCATTTTACTTTTCTTGCATGATACTAATACACCAGATGTTGGCCGTGCTTCTTGCGGCAAAATTTCCTCGCCGCAGAATGCGTTAATAAGAGTAGATTTCCCGGAACTGGTTACGCCAAGTACTCCTATGCGCCAACTAGATCTTGTCCAGTTCAAACTTCGCCTTTTAAGCCACTCTAAGTCGCCTTGAACATAAATTGCTGGTATTTGTGGATGAGTCAAAGCCCTCTCTAATTGTTGAAGTATCTCTAATTCCTTCATATGTCACTTCCTTAAAAAATGAAAACGGTTCGTTTCTTGAATTTCCGCCAAATAATAAAAACAGCCTCTGCAAAATGACAGAAGGCTGGGAACAAGCAATGCTGCAGTATAATCCCGACTGTCATGGCACGCTTATTTCACACTATTTTTAGTCCTTTTGGCTCATGTACATTTTTATTTAGATTACGACAAAAAGACTACAATGTCGACAGATTTCTTCCAATGTATGGTAGTAAATAGATTTACCCCAGGAATGAGTTGCCCGAAATTAACTAACGCAAAAGTTGGTGTAACTGTATCCCTCTCTTGTCTTTTTCACTTCCAGAATGGCCGGAATGGCTTGTTTCAGCTCTTGAACATGAGAGATGACACCGATCATACGTCCGGATTGCTGCAAATCGATCAAGGTATCGATGGCCTTGTGCAAAGACTCTTCATCGAGAGAGCCGAAACCCTCGTCAATAAACATGGTTTCCAACGAAATGCCACCTTCATAGGACTGAATAACATCTGCCATTCCAAGCGCTAAACATAGTGAAGCATTGAACTTTTCTCCACCAGACAATGTTTTCACATCCCGCAGCTGACCCGTGTAATGATCATAGACATCGAAACCGAGTCCGCTTTGTCTACCACGTTTTTCCATGCGGTCACTACGAACCAGATAAAATTGCCCGCACGAAATCTGCTGTAAGCGTTGGTTCGCGTTGAAAATAATTTTTTCCAGGAATTCAATTTGTAAATATCTTTCAAACGAGATCTTCTTGGTATTTTCTCCTCGAACGACATCATACAAATCCTTCACCAGCTGGTGCTCATGTTCGGCGTCCTGCCAAGTCTTCTCCGCTTCGAGAATATTGACCTTGCCTTCGGTTCCTTTCCCATAGTTAAGTTCCGCTTGCATGTTTTCATTCCGGATGATTTCTAGACGTTGTTCCAGCTCCAGCAAATGTTGCTGCAACATCACAACGTCTTGACGTTCTTTGCCAGCTAGTGCTTCTGATAATTCCTCAATTTGTTGCTCTATTGTTTTTGTAGCTGTATGATACGCTTCAATTTGTTGTTTCAATACAGATCGTGCATCATCTTTCATCTTTGCTGCTTTGTAGGCTTCTTCGGTCTCAAACCCTGCCTGTTTCAGCGCTTCAAAGTAACTTCGGTGCGCTTTTTCTTTCTTTGCTACTGCTTCGTTCTTTAAGTTATCCGCATTCGTACGGCTCGTAACCGCCTCAATGTTTCGTTTACTCGCTTCCTGGTATTGCATTTGTGCCTGTTTCCAGGCGGTATCCAATTTCTTCTTGTACTCTTCTGTGTCTCGGATTTGCTGTTCAAGCTTCTCAAGACTTCGCACCTCTTCTGGCAACGCTGCTAGCAATTGTTCATAAACTGCCTGCTCCGTTGCAAACGCAGTCTTCTTGTCATTGAATAAGGTGGAAGTATGTTCTTTCTGTTTGCGTTTCTCTTCTAATGTTTGATCCAACGTTTCAAGTGCTTGCTTGAGTGGAGTGAGCTTGGCATGATTCTCCTTCAACTCCTTCTCCTCATTCGCCAGAGCTTTTCCTTCTTTCACCAACTCTGCAAAGGTCTCTTGAATTCCTTCGATATTGAAACCCTGTTCAAGCACTTGCTGCTGTTTCTCCTGGATCTGGCCTAAAGTGGCATTGTACTTCGCTTTCGCTTCAAGGTGTTTTTTCTCTGCCACAGATTTATCTTTTCGCAACCGTTCTAGTTCTTCTTTCGTAGGGATTTCACCAATCATAGCAGCCTTTTTCGGGTGCTCTACACTGCCACAAACCGGACAAGTATCACCGTCATGAAGATGGCTCGCTAATAAACCAGCTTGACCTTCGATCCAGAGATCCTCTACTACAGAATAGGCTCGATTCGCTTGCTCGAATGTATCCGAAAATCCTCTTTCTTCTTCATGTTCTTCCGAAGATCTTTTTACGAGGTTCAGGTACTCTTGAATCATTGTTGCGTGTTGCCTCAGAAGATTTAGCCGCTCAGTCATTTCCGGAAGATGAGCAACTTTACCCTCCAATTCTTTTACCTGAACTAATTTTTCAGATCGTTGAGACTGTAAGGCTTCCAGTTCATTCTGTGCATCAGCTACTTGTTTTGTTAAGGCTTCTACTTCTGTTTCAAGCCGCAGTACCTTCTGCTGCTTTTCATCAATATCCTTTACTGTTGGCAAATATCCCTGAAGGCGTTCCAACTCACGCAAGGCTTGCTCTCTTAACTTTTCTTTGCCCTCTTCCTGCTTATAATTTGCTTCGGCCGTGCGGAAACTTGACACTGCTTGTTCGCATTCGATCAACGCATCTTCTAGAAGTTTGTTTTTGCGGATGAGTTCTTCCGTCATCTCCACGTGATGCCGCTCGTATACGTGCAGGTGAACAGCCTGCTCTGCAAGCGAAAGCTCCACCATTTTTTGTTGAATATCAAGCGCTTGCGAGGCAAGTTCTTGTCTTGCAGCAACCTTCTGATCCAAAAGGTTAAATTGGTCATTCACATGTTGAGCTTGATGATATGCCGCCGTTTTTTCTTGGTGTTTTACTGTCTCAGACTGCAGCAACTGCTTCTTTTCTACCATTTGCCCAACATAGTAATCGATCTCTTTATCTAGAGCTTCCACGACTTGATGCGTATTGTAATGCTGCTGCTGAAAGACGTTATACAGATCAGAACCTTCACGTCCAGCTAGGGAGCCCTTCACATTGCTGATATGATACTCCCGCATTTTGGCCAACTCAGCACAAATTTGCTGCATTACCTTTCGCTTCTCATTCAATTGGTCTACGACAACCTTATACAAATTGGTCTTGAAAATACGACGCAAAATCTCCTCCTTGTTTTCCGTTTCGGAGGTCAGCAGCTTGCGGAATTCCCCCTGCGGCAGCATGACGATTTGACCGAACTGATCCTTCGTGAGACCAATGATTTCACGAATCTTTTCGTCCACTTGCGACACGATAAAGCGGTCAGTTATGGGAATCTCTTCTCCACCCGTGATTTCAAATAACTCATATCTGTCGCCCGTCGCTCCTTTATTCCCTGCTTTCACATGAGCCAACTGCCGGAATACACGGTACGAACGACCTTTCAGCTCAAAAACAAAATCAACTGAAGTGTGCACCTGATCATCAGCAAAATGACTGCGAAGCATTTTACTGTCGTTTCGGTCCTCCCCGCTTGCATCTCCATATAATGCAAAGCAGATCGCATCAAAGATAGATGTTTTTCCAGCTCCCGTATTCCCCGATACGACAAACAAGCGATTGTCTTTCAGTTCAGAGAAATCAATTACTTCTTCATTCTTATACGGCCCGAACGCCGTCATCGTAAGCTTCAACGGTCTCATGGCGCTCACCTTCTTTCTTGAAGATCTCTTGCATCGTTTCAATAAACAGCTTCTCCGTTTCCGTCGAAAGCTCTGTTCCCTTCACTTCTTTATAAAACGCTTTGAACAGCGACAGTTCATCCATCTGGGCCCGTCCGTCTACGGCCAGCGTTTCTCCGAGTAGTCCTGCAACGGCCATTTTTCGTTCTACATGCATGGCATTTGGATAAACGGAACGAACCCTTTCCATTGGAGATAGCACCAGCGCCTCGTCCAGCAAGCGAACAAACACATAGTCCTCATTGATCGGATGCTTCTCAATATCTGCAATCAGGCCTTCTACCGTTCGCATGTCATGTTTCGGTGTAAGGTCTCTTTTCTCAATCGTTGCATTTCCGTTCCCATCCAGTTCGACGACAAGATAACCTTTGTTGTGATGTTCTTCCGAAATGGAATACTTGAGAGGCGAGCCAGCGTATCGAATCGTTTCATTTCCGACATGGTGTGCCTGGTGCAGGTGCCCAAGTGCCGTGTAATGAAATCCATCAAAATGCTTGGCACTCACATGCTCAGCTCCACCGATGGATAGCGGTCTCTCCGAGTCGCTGGTATTATCCTGCGCTTCACCACTCGGTGTCACGAAAGCGTGGCCGACGAACACATGACGGGCATTAGGATCCATGGATGCTTTGATTGTTTCGGTGATCTTGCTCATGGCATCATCATGCGTTTTGATCGTGTCATCTCCAAGTAAATAACGTACCTTGCCAGGTTCGGCATAAGGAATGAGATGAAAATGAACTTCTCCATGCTCATCGTGCAATACGACAGGCTCAAATGGATGAATCAGTTCACCAGCGATATGTAGCCCCGAAGCTTTCATAATGCTGCTGCCGAAATCCAGACGGCTCGGGCTATCGTGATTACCCGCGACTGCTACTACTGGAATTTTCAATTGAAGAACAATTGTCTCCAGCACACGGTCTAGCAATTGCACAGCTTCAGTCGGCGGAACGGCACGATCGTACAAATCTCCCGCAATAACGATGACATCTGGTTTCTCTGTTTCGACGTCCTTTATGAATTGTTCAAGGATATATTGCTGATCCTCAGTCATATAAACACCTTGTACCAATTTGCCTAGATGCCAGTCGGCTGTGTGGAATATTTTCATTTCATCACTCCGTCCTTTCTGTTCTTTTTCAGCGTAATTACCCTGTCACCGGTGTCTTCTGTTCTGTTAGTCCTATTTTGACAAAAGTTCTCTGACAACAGGTTGCCAGAGAACTTTTGTTCGCAATAAATATTTAAGTGTTTTATGATACTCCCAAAGCTTTATACACTGCATCAATAGGGTCAGAATAAAAGACAGGCTGAATCTTGATCAACAAATCAGCAGGAACCGTTTGAAAGTCCACCACCGAAGCGGCTGGTATCAGCACTTTTTTCGCCCCTGCGTCTACGCAAATCTGAAGCGTATTAGCGAATTCCTCGATTTTGGCAATCGTGCCACCAACAGTCATGTTTCCAAGCACAACTGTACTCTCCTGAACTGATCTTTCCATTGCACCTGAACATAATCCGACCAGCTCCGCAATCGCCAGCTCATGTGTTAACCCAATCCCCTGAAGATCGCTTATATGCATAAGATAGTCTTTTGTTTTTGTGCTGATGGATCCACTAATGCTTTTACTGTTCGATGTAAAGAAGCGAAAAGCTGTATCCAGACTTTCTTTTGCCCCTCTATGTGACCCAACCCCAGATTTCTCAAACTTCCCCGTCCCTGAGACAACTTGGTTTTCCAGCTTGTATACACCAATCATGCCTGAATCGCCATGACCTACTGTGTACACATGCCCTGGCTTACCAAGGCCTTCGGGAATTAGTTTACCGCCGCCCTGTTCAGGAACTGATACATATTCTTCATTCAATGTTTCTTTGTCGACATAGGAGAAATGGACATCGTAAAATTCCATGCCCCCGATTTTCTTAAGTTGCTCTTTTACCCGTCTTCTTCCTTCAAGAGCGTATTTCAGAATTTCCTCAATATCTTCTCTCGTATACTCACCATTTGGATACAGAAGCTTTACCAACCCTGACACTGTTTTGCGTACAGCTATTACGTCACGCTGATTCAAATTATTACCCAGTTTAAAATAACGATCAAGAGCATCTGCAAACGAGCGCTTCCTCATCTCTCTGAAGTATTCAGCCATGTAGTCCACAATGAAGCCATACTTATCTGTAAAGAAGTCTGGACGCATTTTCGGTACTTCCCAGCCTGGCAGGTAGTAGTGCATCCGATCAAAGAATGCCGAATCGTTCGCCATCGCTTCAGGGAATGGTGCAAACAAGTGGGAAGTCTTGATTAACGAATCGAGACTTTGATTGATATTACCTACGAAAACCATGGAAGCGGAAGCCGCCTTCTCCTCTCTGCCTCGTGCAAATGACCCTGAAGCCATGTAATCCTTCATGATCTGTACGCCATCTTTATCCTTAAACGTTATTCCAGCCACCTCGTCGAAAGCCACTGTGTCCCATAACCCCACAAGCCCGACTTTCTTCGTAGACATATTATAGAACAGATTGGCTACAGTCGATTGTCCGCCTGACACCAGGATAGAGTTAGGTGAGATCTCTTTATAGACATGGGACTTACCTGTTCCTCTTGGACCCAATTCACACATGTTATAGTTATTCTCGACAAGTGGTACGAGCCTGAGAAGAAGATGCCATTTTACTCTATCCTCAAGCTGTGTCGGTTCCATACCTGTCGAGCGAATGAGTACATCGATCCATTCCTCTTTCGTAAAGCTTCTTCTACCTTCGAATACCTCGTTAAGATCCATATTCGGCATTTGAATAGGCTTTAGGCTACTGATACTAAATGGATTACTGTTCTTTACCTCTTCATCGAAGAAGTAATCCATCTTGAGCATGCACCATATACCGCCTGCCAAAAGCTTGTCGTACTCTTTGACATAGTTTGGGGAAATAGGAACTCCTTTTAGACCCAAATTCGAGAACTCTGCCACATAGGAGTCTATTTTTTCATTGAGCGTTACAGTGATCTTATCGATAACGGAATATTGACCCAGTTCCCGAATTCTCGACTTGACCTTCTCTGCTTCATCAGGTCTCACAAAGTTCTCGGATAGGATCTTCTTTACACGTTCGATCCCTTCACGGATGTTATCCTCATCGTCTGTTGCTGCATACATCCCAAGCAGATATTCAAGAACATAAACTGGGACATTTGCTCCTTCTTTCATCAGCTTTGTCAGGTCTTTTCGAACGACTCTGCCCGAAAAAACATCATTCAGCTTGCTGTCTAAATCAAATGATTGTTCTCCATCTATTGGCTCCATCCGAATTCCTCCCCTCCTCTAAAAATCAAAATCGCTAACAATACCTAAATTAATTGTAAATGGAGTTTTCTCTACGATTACATTCGTTTCAACATCTTTCGTAATGAGGTAATAGTTACTGTTCTTGTCATATGGTATCGATTTCAATGCAAAACGAAGTTTGAATGTCCGCTCATCTGGCTTATCCGAAGTGCGGTCGCAAATCAGCATTTCTTCATTACTAATCACTCCATCCGCATCATCCAACATGTAGATTTTCACTGTCCGAGGAACTCTCTTGTCCTCCACCTTCTCAGTCTGGAAGAATGTAAGGGTGAACAGGCTGTTTGTTATTTTTCTCGTCGTGTTGGTAAGCTTTACATCTACCTTCTCGATTTCACGACTGTTCTTCTGTCCACTTCGAATATTTTTAAATTGAATGAGCGGTACAACAATCTCTTGAAGGCTGGCTCCACCGTGAACAAAGTTCGCTCCTGCTCCTTGAATTTTAAAACGGATTGTTGCTTTCGGAACGTATGTCGTGATCTGATGCTCATTCTTGATCAGGGTATCCATATTAATATCGAGAAGACCGCTTCGCTCCCTCTTTTCCTGTGAAAGTAGGTGTCGCCGCTTGATCTCAAAGGCTTGAACCCCTTCTTTCTCGATCTTATCACTCTCTTCCAATGCCTCACGTTGATAAACGAAGCCATGATCGGCAGTGATGAATATATTCGTACCGCTCAAATCATCTTTAATGATTTTAACTATATCGTATAGTTCATCGATTGCTCTTTCCACCGCTGAAAATGTATATATCTCGGTGGAAGCCTTATCTCCTGTCGCATCAATGCTATCGTGATAAATATAAATCAGCTTCTTACCTTTGAAAGTTTCTCTGCGGCCAGCCTTATTCATATTTTTCAGCTCTTGAAAGTGAACTACTGTGCTATCGGCTACTGTCACTTGCAAAATGCCGATTCTGTTGTCCATACCAGTTGAGGATTGCCCGTTAACCAACACTTTACCGTTTAGATCAATGTCCAAGCTCTTATACGGTAGAAGCGATGCCATTCCTAACTTCGTAACAGAAGGGACGACACCCAATAGCGGCTGAATGTCACAAGCTCCTGTCGTTTCTGAATTAAGTTTGTCCGCCAGCTCCGCCGCTATTTCATAACGCAGGGCATCAGAAATGATTACAAATACCCTGTCACCATTATAAATTTTAGGAGCAACAAAGCTTCTATAGAAATCCTTTTGGTTTTGGATACCTGGAAGTACCCAGCTTGATTTCATCTCATCTTGCACAGCGGCGGACCAGTGGGAATTTAATTCGCCCATGTACCAGTTGGTATACAGGTTTTCAACCATCACTTTGAGCTTTTTCAAAATTTCACTATTGGAATCATTATCATAAGCGACATAGAACTTCCTGTAGTACGTGTCCATTTGGTGATAATCATTGACATAAGCTCGATACATGTCCACAGCTTGTGCTTTCGGGATACCCAGGCTGTATCTTTTGTAGAACTCGAACATCTTAATTGTGTAGTACAGAGCTTCATAAATGTATTGATACCGCTCATAGTAATGCTTTGCTCGACGTAGGTTAATCAACTTCGTATACGATTCATAATCCTCCAGCCGTTCTTCCAGGCTGTTTGCGATATAGATAATGATGGCTTTATCGAAATATGGGAAGGTATCCGCCGTTTTGAATTCCTCTAAAGGAAACTTTCCCACAATATCCGATAACTTGATTTCTTTCTCTGCAATTTCAGCATACTGATCGAACACTTGGTAATCTGTTTTATGATGCATCCAGTGATCGATAAACACCAATGAATTTGATTTGTTTCGAGTGGCAATATAGTTCTTAATGAGTGAGAGATGTTCCTCATTAACCGCATGGCTTAATGCAGAGACACTCAAATGAATAAACAGCGTCTTGAGCGATTTGTGACTTTGCTCATAACCATACCACTCAGCCACCGCATTCCAAAACACTTCTGATCCCACAAACTTCGTGATCAAATCCAGATATTTGTTTTGGCTGTCATCGAGCGTATCCATCAGAACAACTTTCAAGACATCCTCAAAATCAGGGATTTTGAGATTGGACAAAGCACTCATCATGACCAACTCAATGGTTTCTTCTGTAAAAGTCGAAACCTCAAACGCCTTAAATTTCCGAAGACGTTCCTTACTGCCAAAGAATTTCTCGTATTTCTTTACAACACTTCGTAAAGAAGGGTCAATATTCAGCTCATTCATAATGAGTGATAACCTATCCGCATAGAAGGTCTTAGAGTAAAGAATCGTATCCAACAGCCAATTGCCTTCCATGTTCACATCCAAGTTAGAGTAGATCAAGTAATGTGAAGTTGGATCCTCTTCTTCGAGCAGAACCTTCGTATAGAAGCTGTTACCTTCAGTCAATATATGTACCTTGACGTTCTCTAAGGCAATTTCTTGTATGTATTCAGCAAACTCCTGGTCTTTATCGAACCAGAAGACAATTTTACGTTGTTCACCTTCATTAAGTGGTTGAAGAAAAGCATCTTGCAGTGCTTTTATAACTTCATCCATATTCACGATTTATCAACACCTTTTACATCAGGTTAAAAACAGGGATATACCAAGACTAACTGGCATATCCCCATTGTACCCAATTTATTTAATTGGAGCGAGTAAGCCTTCAAATTTAGCATAGTTTACAGCAACGCCATCATCCAGATCAAATTCAATCTGCATATCTGCCATGTGATGGAGCTGTTCATCGTATGCACGTAATTCTTCGATCTTCAGGTCAAGCGACTTCAGTTCTTTCTTAGCATTGCTGATTTCCTTAGCAGTTCCATCTCCATCAATAATATCGAGAAGGGATTTTCTTTCTGCATCCATTCGAATTTGAAGTTCATGTAGGTAATCTGTTCTGATTCTCGACAAAGTTGATTTGTCATAGCGATGCATGTAAATTAAGCAGTTAAATGCCTTCTGCTTTCCAGAAGTGAACAGCCAATATATCGGTTTCTTTTTGTATGTTTGTAAATGATCTTTGAAGAAGTCGTTAAGCAAGTATCTTCTTAATGTTTCTTTAGCTGTTTCTCCATCTTTCCTCCCAAGAGAATCCGCTAAATACTCAAGATTTTCGTCTAAAGTATCTTCGCCAAAGGTCACTTTAACAAATTCCATGAATTTGGAGACTATATCGTCTTCAAAATAAGCACCTGATAGAATTGGGAGAATGTTGTCTTTGTCCACAGCAAATGTTTTATATCTCTCTGGATAAAACTTGTTTCCCGCAAAGATAAGTCCTTCTTCATCTATTGAGTACCTTCCAAACATACAACCAACGGCATAAGAGATAAATGATTTAATATCTCTTTCACGATCAGATTTACTGATCGTAATCTCCTTTTCCGAAACATTTGGTGTTATTTCATCATGGAGACCATATAAATCAATAAGCATTTCATTAATTTTCTCTTCATTCTTTCTTACTCTTTGGAATTGTTCTTCCGAATAGTTACTCCAATTATTAAACGCTTGCTCTATTGTATTTGTGTTTAATCTAAATTCTAATATAGGATGTTTAGCAAAATCCCACGATGTTTCAAGTATGTCCCAATCTTTTTTTGAAATCACATAGTTCTCATTAGAGCTATTATCTATTTCAGATCTTACGTTCTCAGTTGGAAACTTAACAGGAAGTTTTGCTACTTCTCCAGATTGAAAGTTTAATGTAGGATTGATTTCGCCTAATAGATAACTGAACACTTTTGAATTTAATAACGCTAAAAAAAATAATCTATCATTTTCTTTTGTAAATAAGCAACATCCACCGTTATCAAAAATAAACCCTTTACCGAATAACCTTATACTAAATTTAGAGGTTGTAACTGTAGACCAAGTTAACCCTGGTTTCATAAAGTAATCATAATTAGCTATAACAGCAGTAGGTATGTTTCTAATTTCTTCAGCATCATTCTTCCAGTCCACCAAATATTCATTATTTCCATACCATTTCCGATAGCCACCGCCTTTGTTGTATGGGAACCATCTTTTAACAGTCGTTTCTTCTTTGATTATTTTTTCCTTATCGAAATTTATTTTGTGGTTGTCTACTTCATACCAAAATCTTAAAAATCTATTATTGTCTGACGTAGAGTTTCCTTTCCTTGGAGCGGCAATATCACCGAGTTGAATCTCATTTCTAAATATCTCTCTTACTTTTTCTGTAACCCAATATGCAATTGGTAATCCAGATATTTTTAGATAATCATCCATAATTGAGGAATATCTATAGGCTACATTACTGTTTATAACAGCTTTTAAAGTTTTAGCTTCTTTCTCTTGTGAATCTTTAAAATCTACTAATCTAATATATTCTCCTTTTAATCTACTTGTATAAGAGTTTCTCATCACAAAAGCAGTTGATTGTACAACTTCACCATTAATTTCTTCAAATGCGTTAGCACCTAAATGTAGCATTGAATAAATATTATTATTCTTAATTATCTTTTTTCGCAAACCTTCGAAGCTTGATATAAACATCCATGAATGTTGGTTAATCATTGCTATAAACCCATTCGACTTCACACAATGACTAATCTCCATGAAAGAAGCACCAATATCCGTTTTCGAATCTGGATACTCCTTTTTCACATAATTTGCCAAGTCCTCATTCATGTACTTCGTCCCCATGTACGGGGGATTAGTAACTAAAACATCAAACTCACTGGTTAATATTTTAGTTTGTTTAATTAATTTTGGAAAAACCTCTATTAGTCTTTGTTTTAGATTGTATTCAAAAATATCATTTGGTTGTTTATTAAGAATGTGATCAAGTCTTTTTTCAAAGAAATCACAATCTATTTCTTCTAATTTTATTAGTGAACCTAAGGTTTTTGCATTTCTAAAAGATTCAACGAATTTTTTTGTTAGATTATATTTGACACCTTGCTTATCGCCTGCAAAATATGCGATATCGTCATCTTTCAAATTATTTGTCTCTTGGATGGAAGTTAAATTAAGGGTTAACCCTTCTTTCTGGATACTTCTAAAAAATCTATTGTTATATTGCATTGCTTTCATAACAACTGTAAAACAAGCAAGTTGGTATGCTCGATCATCAACATCTAATCCAAACAGGTTATTCTCAATGATTAATCTTGGAATTTCCCGTTCCATATAACCACATCTAATGTATATCTCAAAAAGCACGTCAAACATATAAGCGAGCATATGTCCGCTTCCCATTGCAGGATCAAAACATTTAATATCCTCTACTTTTAATTCATTATTAAAATATGGAGTAAGAGTCTTTTTGGTATCCTCATCTCTGTCTCCTATTTCGATGTAGAATTTCCAATTATCTATCAGATCACGATTCTCTGGATGTGATTCTATCCAATATCGACCTAACGAATTTTCTACAAGATATTTAACAATCCATCCTGGAGTAAATAACTGTGTTGCAAAAGGAATCTCATGTGCTTTATATTTTTTCTTTGCCTTAAAAACCCTATCTTTTTCATCAGAGATATAAAATTGATATAACCATCCAATAATCTCAACATTTTCCCAATCTGATTCTCGAATGCTCCTGCCATCAGTCATTTCACGAATAAAGGAATCCTTTGCCAATAACCCTTCTGGAAATAATATCTCTTTATAATCATCAATTGTCTCAAACATAAACGGGAGATATTGATTCAAATTGTTACATTGTTTGATAATTAAATACTTGAACAGATCTTCTGTTTTATTATTTATTTTAAGCTCATACACTCGATCTTTATCAATGTCCAAGTCAACCGACAACGCTTCTTTTATTATATCAGGCTCAAGATTATCAGCATTGCTGGAAGATAACACTCTGACTTTTGATGGAAGATAGTTATTGACCTCCATGAAACGCAATGCGGTAAAACGGTTAAACCATGTGTAAGAAACCTCTTCTATTACACGACCGAAACCAATATCATTTATTCTTTGAATGAGCTTGTCTCTTTGCTTCTTTTCAATTGAAGATAGCTGTTTGCCATCAATATAGATCGCATCTGAGCTTTCAATTTGAGCTTTCTTGATGCTTTCTTCGGTAATTCCTATTCTAAATGCCCTTGCTTTAACCTTATCAATTAACTCTTTACGAGCAATGGTCGCAAAGTTTTTCAATGCTGATTTATTCATGCGTGTTGTCCACCAACCCATATTGGAATGTGATTAATACAATGGCCAGAGTGCCGCGGCTAATACCGCGGCACAGACCAGCCCATTAATCAATAAATTCAATTTGCTTATTGCTCTTAATAATCTTCTTCAGCTCAGCCGAAAGAGTATTAAGTAGGCGATCCACATCTTCTTCTGTACGCAAAGTCTTGGTGACGAGTAAGCTATTCACTTTCACCCGCTCTTTCTGAGAAGCTGTTTTCACCGCTACGTAAGGCTCTTTTCCGTCAACCACCACTTCTGGCTTCTTGCTTTCTTGTTTTTCATAAAATGCTTGAATTTCACGATTAAGTGCGATTCCCTGCTTATCTTTAAAATCGTTGCTTTGTGTTATTGTTGCATCCACCTTGAATATATCGGTAAGCCCATTCATAACGCTATATAAGTTGTCATAGTAAACTTGAATACGATTTTTTGTCTCTTCAGATACACCCTCTTCACTGGCACGTAGCGTGAGATAATCCAAATCCAATTGAATAACACTTTTCGCCGATATTTTCTTCTCTTCAAGCACACCCTGAATCTGCTCATCAATTTTATTCACAAGCTCAGGGATCTCCTTGATTCTTCTATAAGGTTCGACTTCCGTTAGAATCTCTTGTAATTTTTCAGCATAACCTTTAATTTCGTTGCTCGATAAATAAATATCGTTCTCCTTGTATTTCTCTATTGCTCGAAGTCCTTTATCAAAGATATCTTTTTGGGAGGCGAAAAAGCTCTTCACATACGTAACATCTTCTTCCCAGTCTAACAGATTATCTTCCAGATCCCGAAGCTTGGTAAAGAACGATACATTATCTAATCCCTTCGTAAACTCACCGAAATATTCAAGACCTTTGTCCAAGAGACTGCCGCCAGGATATTTTCTGCCTTCGTAGCGGCTTTTGAGTCCATTAATCTCTTTAACCTGATCTTCAATGAATCCTCGAATATCTTTAATTAGCCCATCCTCATCGTCTGCCACATCTGTTCTATTAAATACTTGCTTACAGATGTTTTTGGCAATTCTAAGTAAAGATTCATCAACTTTAACCCGTTTTACAACAATGGTTTTTTCAACTTCACTCGCCTTAGTCAATGCATTAACGGTGTTACCGTCTTCTGGCTCCAAATATTCCGAGTTGAGTCGAAGTCGGATTCGTTGTTCTCTCATTAATTCCGCAATCAGCCCCGCTATATCGAGATCCTTCCAACCATAAGGCTTGTGCTTGAAGCGGTCTAATAACACTTTGACACGTACTTGCTTCTGGATACTATCCTGCAAACTGATAAAATCCATGACTTCTTTAATAGCCAGTTCGTTTGCATTCGTATGTGTTCCATCTATGGACATTTGTTCGGTATTCCTTCTTAGAGTCGATATCAAGTCCTTCTCCGAATCCAGGAATGTCTTCACATAACCAAGCTTCGTATATACATTCTCGACCAACGACTGAAATCCAGCGTTAATCCGCTCTTTAACCAACGTACCTTTGATCTCAGCCTTATTACCGTTAATGTAGAATACGCCACCCTTGATGGCTTCTTCCAGCATATCCTTTACTCTTCGTCTGCGATCCCTTGCCTCTGCTTGTTTATTGTTCAAGATGTTCTGAATGCTCTCTGGAAGCTGTGTCGGATTCTTCTTCTTCCGATACTCTTCAATTTTGAGCACTTCTTCCATCTCTTCCACGTAAGCTTCATTTGCACCCAGCTTTAGAATCATCTCCCCTGTACCAGAAGACATAAGCATAAGCTCTTGTTCAGATTTGGCATAATGATCTGATAGCGGCGAAAGGATATTAATTCCGATGCTGGATGTTTGATTACCAATATTTTTCTCATCCATCTTCTGGTTGTACGGGAATTGGTACTGTGCCGAGTAGCGGTATCTTTTGTCATCGTACAAGTCTTGAAAAATATAGGTGGCAAGCTCACGCTTGATAACATCCTCTTCGATTTTCATACCTTTGATCTCACGATTGATATCCTGTTCGTCATCCGTCAGGAATAAGTAGAACTCACCGTTTTTCTGAATGAGTGTCTGGGAGATCAGTTTTCGAAGTGCAACCTTGATTTTCTCCTTCAATGCCAACTTATCTTCATCGATCTGTGTGACCATGAGCGTGGCAATATTATCGATATTAGCAGGAAGCTCTTTAATATACTTAATCATAAACAGCACTTTAAGTAGATCTATGTTAAATTCATCGTCACGTAATGCTGGATTCTCATATGCCCCCTCAATAACCCTTGCAATAGATGGCGTTAAGAACTCTTTGATTGTGTCGTAGAATGCGTAAAAAGGAATTAATGTGCCTTCCTCTGCATTTTTAAATCGTAAGCCAGCCTCTTTGAATGCAGAGAGCATCGAGCGTTCACCTTCAGACAAATGTTTACCAGAGCTTCCGTGTTTTCGTACTTGCTCGAACACATTCTGAAGAAGTTTGAACTGATAAGGAAGAAACGGATATACATCCGCAAATTCTCTATCGTCTTCATACCCTCTTAAATCTGCTGTGCTGTCCTTAAAGCTTATTAGATTCTTGAGCGTTGCACTCTTCTCATGGTGAAGAAGCTTCAGTTTGTCAGACGCATGCTCCTTCTTTTCGAGGATCCGTTTCTTAATAACCTCGTCTACTGAGATGGAAGATAGGGACAGTCTCGTGTCGAATCGTCCCTGAATACGTGAGAAGTCATCCCCCTTTACCTTCACAATACTGTCGATGCTTTCCTGCGAAGTGACCATGATCCACACTTTACCTGAACAATGCGTTCCGAGATCCTCCGCCAATGTTTGGAGGTTGAGCATCAACTGTCGACTATCTCCTATGTATTGCCCAATCTCATCGACCAGGAAAATAAGGTGGAAGTTGTTCCCTTTCTGGGTAATGTAGTCTTTCACGTCCTTCGAAAACTTCTCGATACTGATTTCAAAGTTATTGACACCATTCTCAAACCAGTTTCTAGCTGTTTCTTCCGACATAGAAGTTACCTTCGTTAAAGCTCCAATGACATAATCTGCATCAAAATAGAAGGTATTTCTACGATCAGCCCATTCTTCGCCTGCTGCCGCTTTAAACTCACGCTTAAAGTCCTCATACACGCCTTCTTTGGTCAGATACTTCTCCATTTCCGCCACACCAGGAATATCGCCGTAAAAACCCTGATGTTCATAGAATACTTTAGTAAAAACTCGAAGAATGGCGTCTTCTTTGGACTTGCTATCCAATGAGCTTTTCGAATCAATATTGAACAGGATAACTTCGGTTTCTACGTTAGCGGTTCTCTTCATATTGGCAAGAACGATTGGATCTTGGATTTTATCGGCGAAAAAATCGATTGCCCTCTTGTCTTTGGCTTTCTTATTTTCAAGCAAATAGGCAAGGATCTTCAAAAAGTGTGATTTACCCGAACCAAAGAAGCCCGATATCCAAACGCCCATTTTATCAGTATTTCCGTCAATTCCGTGCTGATAGTTCTCGTAAAACTTGGATAAGTGCTTATTAAGCTCTCGTGTTACGACATATTCATCGAGTTCCTGATAAGTATTCTCTTCGTCAGTCTGTCCGACCTTAATGACGCCCTTAATTGGTCTTTCTATACCTTTTACAAACATATCTTTGATTAGCACAAGTCTTCCCCCTCTGGTTTAATCCACTAACCGGAATGCTCTATAATAGTTGTCATCCTTGAAACGGTCGAATAAGCGAAGAGATAATCCATCGTACTTACCAGGGAAGAACATGATAACTGGGATCTTATCCAGTACCTCTTGTAGATTGTTCAGGATATTATGGGAACGAACAAATGGATATACTTTGCCTACACCTGTGATGAGGACTACATTGTGGTCCTGCATTTGCTCTTTAATCTTTTGTAGAAAGATTTCAGGCTTCGCAAAGTTTGTCATCGCCTTAAACAAAGCATCTTTTCCCTGTTTCTCTTCCATTTTGGGAATTCGATCAAAAATTCGCTTCTCCTTGGCGATCTCAATGAGCATCTTATATAGGTCAAACTCAATTAGCTTGCGGTTTGATCCTTCGTGGCTAAATTCTTTTAGGATATGTGGAACGTAATCCCGTATAACCAGTTCCTTTTCCGGCTCATAATCGAAGACATAGAAACTGATCTCGTTACCAAGTCCTCTACCTTCAATGAACTTATCTTCTTTTATTTTTGGTATTATCTTGTCGAGTCTACTATTCAAATTTGCCATGTGTTTCACCTCGCTCATTCACCCATTGCCCGTATATAAATAACTTCCCCACTTTGGATCATACGCCCCTTCAATTGGTCGTCCATGAGAAGTCTACTTAATTCTCCCGTTTTCTTATCTTTTAAAACCCCTGATTCTTCTAGTATTCTCAGGATCACTTGTTTCAGTTTATTCACGGTTTGCTCTGTCCAACTAGCTACCCCAGCATCTTGTTCCGCTTTAGATGTAAAATAAAGATTGAGATCCTTCTTTTCTAACAGATAATTGTTTGTTTCAAACTTCTCCCGAATGACTTCATTCATAAATTCAAAGAAGAGCCTGTCCGTTTTCATGATGGCATATAGATTAATGATCTTACCCGACTGAAGGGATTCTTCTAATACCATTTTCGTTAAAAACTCATCCAATACATGTGCTCTTCGCAACAAAGATGGCAAACTTCGTTTTAAACTTGAATTCTTCTGATATTGAAACGAATTTTCTTCAAGGATCGTTTTCCTAATTTCATGATCGCTCATACCTACATTTTTGAGCGTAAGCACTTTTTTAAATTCATATAACATAAACGCTGCACCAGTAAGTGTGGCAGAATATTCTTGTTGGTTAAACATCGTTAACATCCCCTTCTTACTTATAAGGATTGTCATACACCTCGCAGCACAATCACTTTATTTTAACATAGAAAGGGTATAAACTTGCTTCCTTGTACTGGTGCAGACCTGAATCTACGTTAACTTACTTCTCTTTGTAGGGATAGATACTCATTCCCATCCAAAAAATACAGTCCTACCTCTTTCACACGCAAACCAAAGGCCCGTTCCAGCTCTTCTGCATACATCGCAACCTGTGGCCGATAGAAGTCAACAAATGCCTGTTGTTGACCATCCTCGTACACATCCGTCTTAAAATCGACAATCACCCATCCATCCTCTTCCTCAAACAAGAAGTCGATAACACCCTTTAGCAATACTATTTTCTCTGTCGCACCTTCTACGCCTACATCCGTACGAACCGTCCTCAAGGGTAACTCATGAATTCTACGTTTTGCCATAAGAGAACGTCTCCATAGAGGATGCTCCACTACCGCTTGCAGCATTTTCCGAACATCTGGAATAAAGTCGGCATCCATGCCTTCTTCTTCACCAATCATCCGAATTTGCGACTCTAGCTCATCTAGCTTTTTACCCGAACCAAGCAATTCAACACAACGATGCACTGTGCTTCCAAACGCCATTCCTCTACCTTTAACTGGTCTAGGTGGTTGTTGTGCTCCGGTTTTTGCTAGCTCTGTCACGGAAGTCGTCTTGTACGTCGACTGTGCCAGTCGGTTTCTCCATTCACGGCTCACCGCTTCATCTGCTGCCTCGTCATGAACCACATCGTAATCAGAACGCAACACGGGAGACATCTCAGGAACCTCTAACTCAACCCCTTCCAGGATACCGCTCTCAAAACTACTCCAGGGATCAATCGCTGGTTTATCTGGGTATCTACTGATAATCATAAGTTGCTTCGCACGGGTAGCCGCAACGTATAGCAACCGTTCCTTCTCCGCATTCAAGTACAACCGCTCTTTTTCTGTGAGCTCTATCCAGCCAGGCGGATGAGCAATCATTTCTTCCTGAAATAGCATTCTCCGCGTAATACTGAAATAGCCTCGAGCAGGATTATCTGATCGATCTACGTGCTCCGTAGCATCATGGTCGGATTCCCCACATGGACAAGCCAAAAGGACCACAGGCGCTTCAAGCCCTTTTGCTTTATGGAGGTTCATAATGCGGACAGCATCCTGTTGACCAGCGAACAAATCCCCGCCTTCGATCTTCGCTTCCTCCGCCATCTGCAGCAGACGTGAACAAAGTTCAGGCCAGCTTGTCACGATGCGGTTATCTTTTTGTAACACATGCAAGAGCTTGATTAGCGTTCCTGCGCGTGCCCTACCGGTCGGTCGAACGGCAGCTAGTGGGATCATTCCTAGATCTTCCATGATGTGAATCAAAGCAGACAACGCCGGTAGCTCCCGGATAACACGTGCATATTCCCTGAGTTTTTCCAGTGCCTCGTATACCGGCGATGCTACCTCTGATACCTCGTCCGGATCCGGCAGGTAGGTATAGGAAATCGGAAACCCTTCCATTTTGTAATGGAATAGCGCATTATCGCTGACGGAAAAAAACATTCCCTTCAGTACAGCAAGCAGGGCTATTCGATCTCCTGAGTCGTTCAAACTACATGCTAGTAAAGAAAGAGCGCCTATTTCCTCATACATCGTGGTGCTTCCCGTAGCGATAGAGGGGACACCATACTCCTCCAATTTTTCCGCATAGAGGTGGAGAAACTCTCTACGTTTCAAAAGAACCAGAAAATCACCTGGAGATGCGTCTCGCAGGACATAGTTTCCGTCAACTCTAGATTGCTTTTCCTGAATTTTGAGTTGACCCTTACAAGCCCAAGCAATGTATCGCGCTATTCGGTCTGCATCTGTCTCTGCAATTACCGCCTTACCCCCAGACATCCTCGCGTGAGTGATCGTGTATACACCGTGCAAGGCATCGTAATTCGGGTTATCGATTTTCGTCTCCATTCTTACAAATCCTGCTTGATGCTCCGTCTCACTCTGTGGAAACCGATTGGAAAATTCATCTTTCACAAACTGACCGATTGCGTGAACGGAGCGGAAGTTTGCCGTAAGTTGAAGAACTTCACCGCATGACCTGATCTTGTTTTTTACCCAATTGTAGGTGGAAATATCTGCACGGCGGAACCGGTAAATAGACTGCTTGGGATCGCCTACCACAAAAAGAGAGCCTGGTTTTGGCGTGGTACGTCGCCAGTCTGATTCATTCGGATCCTCACCTGTCAGCAGAAACATGAGCTCAGCCTGTATCGGATCGGTATCCTGGAACTCATCGACAAACAAGCGCGTATATCTTTCAGCGAAATATCGCCTCACGTCTATATGTTCGCGTAGTAAAGCTGTTGCTCGCATCAGTAAATCCTGAAAATCAAGCAAGCCCATTTCTCTGCGTCTGCGTGCACCGTACTCAACTGCTGGTCGTACGAAATCAATTAACTGTGGATACAAATATTCTCGCCACGCGCGTAGAAACGGGTACAGAACGCGGTTTTGCCACTCTTGAAACTGTACTTTAAACGCTTTAGCCATTTCCTTGTCTGTCCACCTGTTTAAGGTTGCATCGATTTTCCGATCATATAACAGTGCCAGCTGCAGAATCCGCATATCGTCTTGAAGTCCGTGTAAAGCAACCACCCGAGACCCGTCTCGTACCAGCGATTGCAAGGCATCCCACCCCTGAGTCGGCTTCGTGGTCGGAATGTAGCGACTTGCTTCTTCCATCATTGGCGGCAGTGAAAGTCGGATCAGGTTAAAATCTGGTCTAGGAATGGGAGATGTCTCAATCTTAACATCCGTGTACTCGCACATCCGTCTGTAAACCTGGCGCAAATCTTCCACGTTTACCTGAAGTGACAACAGCTCTGCTATACTTGCCTCCTGACCACTTTCGATCAATCCCATCAAGTATTCATCCCAACACTGATCACGCAACACTGAGACTTCCTCTTCTTCTAGCTCACGGAACATGGGATCGAGTCTGGCTTCAATCGGTCTTTCTCTCAACAATCTGCCACAAAAGGAATGAATCGTTCCGATGTAACAACGGTCTATATCCTGTAACGCTTGTTGCAGCCATTGGCGTTGCGATTCTTGCGCAGTACGAATCTTTCGCTCCAGCTCTAATCTAAATCTACTCTTCAGTTCGTCTGCTGCTTTTCGTGTAAAAGTAATAGCTGCGATTTGCTCAGCCACTGCACTTCCAGTCTCAATCAAAGCGATCATTCTTCCGACCAGTGATGTCGTCTTCCCGGACCCTGCTCCCGCTTCTACTAAAAACGTCTGGTCTAGGGCATTTGCTATACGCTCTCTTGCTCTCTGATCGTCATGCAAAACGCTCAACCTCCTTTAAACTGTGAAGTCGCGGGGCATTCTCTGCCAAATCCCATTTTTCCTTAGCTCGATCCGATTCATTACCGCAAACGCTACGGTAATCACAGTAGGTGCACCTTTTTGTCTCTTTTGTCGCTACATACGTTCCTGTTTCTATAGAAGTCAACAGATGCTCGACCAACTCAGATAGCTCTGTTCTCCGGTTTTGAATGCGAGAGACTTCTTCTGCCTTCCCTCGCTCAGTTGGAAAGTAATAAGATGCCTCTACCACATTTGCCTCTGTGTCGATTCCCGTTTCTCGAAGCCACTGCTCAACCGCTACTGCATAGATCGCATGCTGGAGCTGCTTACCCTGTGAAAAGTACTCATTCACGTCAAACTTGGACGGACTTCCAGTCTTGTAATCGTATATTTTGTATGTGTGTGGCCCGAGCTCATCCACCCTATCAACGAATCCCTTCATCCTGATCACAAGACCGTTACCTAAGTTGACTTCCATCGGTTCGCCCTCTTTCGATAGCTCCAGCTCAAAATAACGTGGCCGTCCACTATGCTGTTGTTCCATCTGGTAGAATATCGCTACATCTCTGCGAATAGATTCACATTCCTTCTGAAAAATATGGGGGCTAGGTGGCGGTACGAGAGCTTGGTATTCTCTAATTGTCTGCTCGGTGATTTCCTGGAGTCTGTGTTCATGATGGATAAGTGAATCGCCACTAGGAGTAGACTGGGACATCTCATCCAAATAGAGGCAAAAGATGCGATGAAGCAAACTCCCCCTGCTTGCAGCATCCAACCAACGGGTACGGTCGAAACTCGTAGTATCTTTCATTCTGACACTCAATACGGTAGAGAAGAAAAACTTCTTGGGACATTCGGCGTATCGCTCTAACTGTGTGACACTGAGATGCACCTCCGGATTATTCCGATAACTGACAGAGAAGACATCTGTTTGAATAATTCCCTCGTATTCAGATAATACATTGTCATTTACCTGTGATTTAGATCGTTCTAAACAAAAGACAGAGCGAAAAGCCTGTTGCAGAGAAGGATAACCATTTTGTACAATCCCGTTATCTGTCAATCGATCCAGCCAACGGTCCGTCCCATCCAAAAGATATTCCCCTTGTTTGCCAATCGAGAAGTAGCCTATCGTTTTTCCTAGGACGTGCTCGAGTCCTGTCATATCCATATGAAAATCACCTGATACGATCCGGGCGACCTGTAGGAGTTCGTAAGCTGGACTCATTTCCTTTTGGTCTGTTGGATCATAGCTGGTATAGCTAAATGTCACTGTTCCCGAGAGCATACCAAGGCGCGCGGCACGTTCACGATAGATATACTCCGCTTGCTCTGCAGAAAGCGACAGGCCACCAATACGGCGACGTTCCTCGTCTAATAGCACAGGGTCTTGTCGAGACTGTGTGGACCATGCATTATTACTCATGCCCATCACGAAAGTGTGGGTCCTGCCCGATTGACCACCATCCTGAAGAGAAGAAATATGTAGTTTTCCGGGGCTAGGCCCATCATGATTGATACGGATGTTCTCTACCATTTCTTTCACATACCGTAGCGAACTTTCATTTGAAAGAGAATGAGGAGATACCATTTCCAGTAGTTGTGCCTGATCATGGAGTGCATGAAGAACTTTATTGTCTATCTCACTGAATAGATTGCTACACCTTTTGAGAAAATCAATCAAAGCATAAAGAATCGTCAATGGAGTCCACGATTCATCCTGTGAATCTGGAAGTTTTTCAAAGAGAGCCGTAAATATTTTTCCTAATAACTCGTCCATTTCATCGGTTAACTCGTCGTCTGTGTGTACTGTTGAGTTTTTCAGTATGGAATACCGCTCTCTTCCCCAACCGATTCCGCTTTTCTCCAATGCACGTATGAGATCAGACGTTGTAATTGACTCACCGAAATGACGGAAGGACAGATAACCATGTCGCAGTCCCTTGAGAAGACAATCCACGTCATAGTTGGATTCCAGCCATTCGAGATACACAAGCGCCGCTTTCCCGGTCTTCGTGCAAGAGACAGGTAGCCCTTTGGAAAATGTACAGGGAATATCGAGTACCTGGCTTAACGTATAAATCGCTGTATAATAAGCTGCATAATCAGAAACAATGATCTCCGTCTGGTCAAAGGGAATTTGCTGATGACAAATACGTCGGAATACTTCACGAATTTCGGCAAGGTTACCTGCAGCTCGAAATAAATGGATGTGGTGACTGTCCGTGTCTTCCAAAGACCTTGGAAAAGGAGGTGCCGGTCTCAGCACAACTAACTCGCTTCCTGCAATACGCCTTACCATTTCCAACTTTACTGGAGGTAGCCTATCAACATCCCGCATGATGAAGAGATCATGATGGACAGCATCATTTGATTCCGGCAGATAGTTCAATAATCCCACAAAATCTGTGCAACGATTTTGCTTCAGCCATTCTTCATACATTTTAAGCAGTTCAATAATATAGATTCCTTTTTTTACGGTATCAAAATGATTATGGGAGAGATCGTATGAGTGGATACCCGCTAAGCGAAGATCCTCTATTGCCTGATGGAAGCTTTTTACGATACCAGGTGTCACCATTTCACCAGGAATATAGTCCTCCATTTGATTAGATAGACTGAGCATCAAGTTTTGCACGATCCAAAACGTTTGCTCGCTATTTAACAGTTGAAATCCTCGGCTTATTAGCTCCAACTTGGTGCGTTTTACAACAAGTGACTGTAATGTCTCCGTTTCTACTCCTAGCAGTGGGCCGCATTCTCTTGTTACTCGAGCTAACCATTGTTCTGCCTGATTGTGACTATCTGCGAGAAGAATCTTTCTTTGAAAAGGATCCCTTTTGCAAATTTCATCCAGATCTACCAGCCATCTATGGTTCATTGGACCCACTCCTTCCGACTCTTTCTGTATTTCGAGGAAGTCTATCCATATCCTCCCTAATTGTCATTTTATTTACTGTTAACTTTTTTCCTTGTATTTGAGGCACCTTCTTTTAGTTCGATTGTTTTTTTCGTGCGTCACCCATTTACTCAAGCTTATGAACTCCAGAATTCCTAAGCATGTGATAAGTATCATCTGTCCTCTTAAGTCATCGAGTTCGTATCGCCAATAGGCTCGGTACAAATAAACTGCTGGGCTGCCCTTCCACACCAATAAACTCATCTCTATACTAGCTTCCCTGCGTAAAAGTTGTTGGAAATCGTAATATGCCATATGGTCGTTACTTCCTCTTTCATATAATGCTTGGTGGCATGTAATTTGACTTGATTTATGTTGTAGCATTCTCACTTGATCGTCCAATTCTTCTAACTACATCATGCATCTGTGATCATGACATGAGCCTGTCAGCGAATATTCGTTCGTCTCAAAAAATAAAAAAAGAAGACCCTTTTCAAAGAGCCTTCGCACGTTAATTAATGATACATTTGTTTCCACTCATTTAATTGTTCCTTCAATGAAGAGCGAACGGACTGTGGTTCTAGAATTTCTGCTGCAGGTCCATATTGCAAAATCCATCTGATGAATTCTTTTTCGTTATTTACCGTGACTTCGAAAATCATACTACCGTCTTTCTGATCTTTCATACGTGGATGGACAAACAGTTCCTCTTCTTTGATATAGCGAGCAACTGCTGCATTAAAACGCACTTTGAAAGTAATATTCTTATCTCCCTGTTCAATCGACCATGTGTTTTTCAGATACTTCTTTATATTGAAGTCTCCTTTGTCAAATGACTGAGTTGTAGGATCAATCTTCAGAAAGCGGCTGATTCGAAACGTACGAATTTCTTTTTTCAAATGGCAATAACCAATCAAGTAGAACCGTTGATCACGTGGCACGAGGTAATAGGGATCAATTTTACGCTCAGTGGTTGTATTACGGTATTGAGTATGATAAACGCTGTCGATTGTTCTTTCCTCTAAGATCGCTTGTATGATTGGCTGCAGGAAATTTTGGCTTTCTTGGCGATAAGCGGGTGTTCCCATCTGAATAATGCCAGCTATATCCTCAATAATTCTGTTTTGCTGTGATTTCTCCTTACGATGCGTTCCCATCACTTTATCATATGCAGTCTCAAAGCCAGGCGGTAAATTATCGATATCTAATACGGAAGGTAACAATGAAAATGCTAGAGCTTCCTGTTCAGTGAAGTTAAGAGGGTACAAAAAAAACTTACCTAAAAAACGATACCCAGTGCCTCTACCTTCGTTGGTGACAGGTGCTATTAGGCTGAGAATATCCAGATCCCTATAAATGGTTCGGATATTCACGTCGCATTTCTGAGCTAGGTCAGTTGCGGAAATTCCGGGATTTGCTTGAATAGCGTTTATAATGTTAAAGATACGGATAACTTTATCGATCATGGCAATTCCCCTCATTATTAGTAGCCAGTTCAATAAAGTTTATATTTCGCCAATATCCAGTCCTTTCCTTCCTGCTCGTTGCCTATGTATCTTGTTCGCTATTAATGCGGTAACATTTTCTATTTTACCTCTACCATGCCTTCCTCTGACTCCACTTCCACTTCTTCATCAAACTCAGCATCGTAATCATAATCGTCTTCATTACCGGTTATGTATTTTGATAAAGAGTTCAGGACACGCATCGTATGCGGAAGAATAGTGTGCTTATCATAAGTCAATCCTAATCGTCTTAAATGATCCGCTAGAATTGCTAGGTCATCCATTTCATTTTTGTCCTTTGCTCCTAAGGGAATGTATTCAACAGCCCTTTGCTGAAGCAAAAGCTTCGACGGCGATGAAAACTTAGTTGCATCATTAGCAATTCCTTTCCAAGCACTTGGTCTTCCGCCTACACCATAGTACGCACCGATAGAATCTTTAAAAATTCCTGATGCCTTATTAAATTCATTCCATACATCATTAATAATAATCCGATACTGAGGGACATCGTCTGTTGCATTGATGCGAATAAACTTTAATCGAGATTCATTGGACAGGCGTTCATTGATAACAGGAGTTCGATCCCATTGTATTTTGGTATTACCAATTGATCGCATCCAATTGTTCCTTAAGGTAGCATTCACCAATACAACAAATTGTCCCTCACATCGATCTAATTCATTTTCGATCACTTTTGTGATAAATGCATCAAATACTTCACTGCTTCGATTTTCTTTACGTGGATTATCAAGGAATTTGGAATCATCCATTTTCAGTGCTGCATCCTGTAAGGACATCCAAGAATCGTGGCCTAACATCTTTATACTTAGATCAGTACCGATTAATCTTGAAATTGCAGGTAAATATTTATTGCCTGCTTTCAAGACAGTGATTGATAACAACGTTCCAGGAACATTGATTTTATTCACATTACCACTAAACAGTCCGTAATCATTGAAGAGATCCAATGCAGCATTAATAATTCGAGATATATCCCCCGTCTCATCATCGGTTAATGGATAGATGAACTGAGTGAGACGTCCCGCTTTTTTCATTCCTTCTCTAACGGCCTTCTTAGGATCAGTGCCTTCTCTCCATTTATTCTTTTCATCTATCTCCACGAGTCCTAAGACCGGATTGTTAATTTGCTTTGCTTTGGATAACTGCTTGGAAATCTGATTAATACGTTTGCTCTGTGCAAGTGATTTATCCTTGTATTTGTCTATCTCTAGTTCAGCGACGATTCCTTCGGGATTGCAATGAACAAGTTCAACAATAACCTCTTTATCACAATTGAGCCTAAAGAGGGAATCAGAAAGTTTATCAATGATAACAACCGGATCAATATCAATTGATTTTTGCGCTGTAGTTAATACTTCAATGACCTTTTCAAACATCTTTACCGAACTATAGATTTCGATAGTTAGTCTTTCTACATTAGGAGCAACCATTGGAAAGCGACTGTCATTCATCTCCCGACGAGTAATATCAGGGATAAGCTGGAGCTCTTTTGCACCAAAGTCTACTAAAAAGCACTTGATCAAATGAAACAGGCCACTTTTTTCAGAAAGGCCAATTCCTGCTTTTACACTGTTACCTTTAAAAAGATTGTTATTTACGACGTAAGCAGTAACTTCTCCATTTCCATCAAAATAGACAATTGGATTTACTAGCAACGAATCCGACTCGAATGCCTCCCCATTTAACACGTCCCAATACAATCCGTCTAAAGCACTTTCCCAGGCCGTAAAAGAGGATTTACTTCTAGTGCACCTCTCAAATTTCAATTGGGAAAAAGATCTGCCCATGTCCGTTTCATACGGATTTTTAACGGTTACAAGAACCGAACAGGAATGGCCGAATCTCATGAAACATATTCCATCTTTAATTTGTTCTTTGCTTAAATACCTTCTTGTCCCCATAGACACGGTTAATATAGTTCGACCAGTATCTCCTCCACGGGTCTTTAATTCAAGCCGAATCACATAAGAAAAAGGATCATGACGATTGGACTTTTGAAGCGGATTGGAAATGCACTCATGCTTACCATTAAAAATAACATGATAGAATTTCAGCTCTTCACGCAGGTCCTTCCCTAGATCAAGGAGCTTTGGATCTTGGCAAAACTTTATTGCAGCCATACCGGGAACCCATTGATAGCTATCAACAATTTCATGGATATCACCGAAAGTGCAGGATACCCAAGCAGGATCCGAATCTATTATATCTTGCGGTAATTCAGGAATCGAATATCCCTTTAAATGAGCCAACCATCCAAGAGTCAGTTGTCTAATATATAACTCAGGAATAGGTTTTGTTGATATCAGCCACGGACGATCATGAAGCAGCACCTTGTTGTCAGAATGAACGCTGATTATTTCAGGAAACATGCTTCTAAGCTTCTTTCCTAAAGGTTCTACTTTATAGGCAAGCTTAAATCGATCTGTTCGCTCTCTATTAAAAAAATTACGCCAGCTTTCCGGCATTTTCATGTAATAAATGGTTTCGTTGTAAAACAATGATTCATCAATTTCCAGCGCAAACAGCTCCATCTTCTTCATCACAATGCACCTCCAGATTCAAACTATTTATTCCCTGAATAAAGGGGCCATACAAGCTCTCAAACAAAGGATCTTTTTTATGCTTCTTCATAATCGCTGCCCAGCTATCCAGCATAGACATTCCTTCTGGTTTTCCTTCAGGTTTGGCATTAAATTTCAAATCGCAATAGAATACTCTGGCATCCTTGCCTCCGCGCAATAACCGTCCGATCATTTGCCATATCGGTACAAAAGTAAACCATGCCATAATTAGTCTTTCAGAATCACTCAAGATCGACCAAAAATCAGGTTTTTTATACATCGTTTCGAACTTAGCACTACTAATTTGACGTAATTTCGACATGGCCTTATCGTAGTGGATACTTTGTCCCATTAGACGTTCCAAATAGTTTGGCAAATAAGCGTGTAGAGTTTGAACCATGTAATTCATATCGTTAGGAATAGGATAAGGGCGCACTAGGAAAAAGACCGATCCGAATAACGCTTCCCCATTTTGATCCAATATGTTATAACCTCTACCTACTGACAAAAGGGGAACTACCAATACTTCTGCCTTCTCTTTATGAAATGATTCAATCATTGATCTTGGAAATTGATCACTCTCACGGTTTCTTTCCCTTGATAGAATCTTATACCTGCCTCCCCAATCATGATCACCACGAAATGCCCTCCCGACAGTTGCAACATCGTCGTAAGAATTTATTACTAAGAGAACTCTCCTGGCAGACCCCATACTTTTCCAATGATTTAATTCGTATTGAATATCGATTTTAAGTTGCTGTACCATTTCAAACAAATTGCTGCTTCTAGTCTCTTCATTTCGAACTCCTGAGATTTCCAAGAATCCGTCATGACGAGAATTAAGAGTTGGCTTGAAAATCATTTTAATTTCGGAGGGTACTCTATCTGCTTTGAGTATCCATTTTGAACCTGTATTTAAGTGATAATGTGCAGAGTCAGGAGCATAGCTAGTACCGGATAAAAAAATAAGCGCTGGCCCTTGTTTTTGATCAGAATCTTCATAAACTCGGTGCCAATCATGCAACAACAATCTGCCTACTCCCGCATATTCAACTAATTTAAATGATCCTGTTACATCCCCGTCTTTCATGTCATATTTATATCCTATCATTGTGCCTGTCATGGCTTCTTTCATGAACGGTTGGTAATCTTTTTGCATGGTAAACAACGGCGAAAAATCTGCAGACATCCCAAGCTTTGCTTGAATCATAGCAAATGAAGTCAGAATGAATTTAACACATTCTTCCGCCCTGCTTAAATATATAAAGAACTCCAACTGGGCATAAAATAAATCCCGGTTTACCCGCGGCTGAATTGTTCCTTTTAGCAGCTTCGATGTAATTTTAGTAAGCAGCTTTTGTTTAGCTTCGATATTTTCCGTTTCAATTAACTTGTCAACAATGCTGGATAGGGTAGGATCTTGATACGGTTCACTTGCATAATTCATCAGAGATTTGCGTATTTTCTTTTGCGCAGCCACATTGTCAGAGATCTTCTCGCTTAATGAATCTGCAAGAGCAGCTACCCTAATAAGATTACGGCTTATATTTTTACGAAGCATATGAGTGTGATCAAGCTTGTTATAGATTCTCCAAATCATTTGATCCAATTGACGAAGTTTATCCTTCCACTCATTCACTACTGGATCACCGGCAAATTGACCATACCGTCCACTGGTCAACTGATTGGACTCGTTTAACAACTGTTCGAAGATATCCTCTATATTTCCAAAAACATTATATTCCGATAAAAACGTCTCATCGAATTGCTTTTGAACTTCATCCGCTTCATCTACAAATACGATATCCATCAAGTCGTACATTGCTTCATAAATAGTTCGTTCGAACGGATCAATCATGGCCGGTATTCTTGTTTTGAGAACACTTGCAGACGTAGCCACCCATACATCGGCCTCAGCAAGTAGAGAGAGATCGTTATAAACTCCGCAATGATTAGCCAATGGGCACTTCACTGATTTATTGTCTTGTTTTAGCTGAGTGCAGGGATAATTATTGTTTCGCTCGTAATCTTCAGAAAGTGCCTTAATTACACAAGTGTCTGATAGATGTTTTAAAGCCTGAAATGGGTCCTTAGACCAGTCACTAATTTCAACGATCTCGCTAGAGTTCGCAAATAAAAAGTTTTCTTGATGCAACTTCCTTGATGATTTGCCAATGATCGGTACGGCATTGATACCTAACTCTCTGAGAATTTTAACACGCTCAATCACTTGGGAAACGCTGCCTTCTATAAATGCAATACGGGCACCTTCCCGCTTCACAAGGCGGTACGTCTCCATAAGCATAAATGTTGATTTCCCTGCCCCCAATGCACCGCCAATATGCTGGTTTCCTTTGTATACAAACTCATTAGCCCAATCTATAGACTCTAGCAAAACTGAACTTGCTCTTTTCTGCCAAGCTGAAGATTCACCCACTATTTCATCCATTTCCTTGGCTAATGAAAGCCCGTTAAAAGGTAAATCTAGACTAAGCTTCTTTTTTTCACGATAGGAAGGCAATAAACGCTTCTCAGTAGTAATTAATGCTTCCGGGATACTTCCATGGAAGTTTTGAGGTATCCCTCCTCTTACAATTCTTAAATATTCGTACTTTCCTTGAATTGCAAAAGGTATGTCATTGGTTTTTCTTGGAATTGGATTATTTAGTATCTGTTCGTAAATGGTATCCCTATTAATCAAAAATTGCGGAACCTGCTTGTTTGTCTTTCCGTCTACATCAATATCAAACAAACGATATTTCTTATTAATAAATCGATAAGACTCAATCCGACGAGCCAGTATCTTCTCACTCCTTAACTCAGGAAATAATATTCTAAGACGGACTACGATATCCTTACGCTCTATTTTCTTTAAGATTGGTTCATCATAACCAACTAAAACTGACCAGGCCTGATCAATATCAAGTAACGGGTCAATCAAAAGGCAGCCCGTAATGAATATTTCCATGCTTATTAATGTTGATATATTGGCTTTTGAAAGCTCTAGAGAGAAAAACTCTTTATTTATTTGCTCAGTTAAATCCCAAAACGTTTTTCTCATTGGAGCACCTTCTTCAACATTTTTTCCACTTCATTTTCCATAATTATTCTAATAAATTTCTTCGTGTCTTCTTTTAGAAGTACTGACGCCCGCTTGCCGTAGAAGGGGAATAACTCATTTCGATATCTAGGAATAACAACGTATACTTGATGGCCATACTTCTCCAAATACATTGGTGATTTTTGGTTGAAGAAGTTTGCTAGTGTTCTTGGATCTTTGAAATCTTTTACGTCAAGAAATATCCTGTTGTTGTTCAGTGAGACTGCAAGATCATATTCATCAACATTGGGGAATAACTCTACTCTATACCCTTTCCGCTTTAAGTAAACAGCAAGCTTCGTTTCAGAGATCCCAGGTAATAACACATATCTCTGTATACCAGGAAGCAATCGATAAACACGTTCATTTTTGAAGTCGAACTGGTCTACCATTTTCCAATCAGACAATGATTTACAAATATTTTCTTTATTGCAGCGCCATTGATCATGCTTATATTCAAGTGTCCATCCACAATGCGGGCATTTACGATAATTAACCAGAAATGGAGTTACCTCTTCAAAGCATTGTCGAACAAGAGTACTCAATTCACTGTCACGAAAGGATTCAGCGAATTGAGCAAGTTGGAATGAAGATAATACAGCATTTTGAGGCTTCGACAAAAATGTACGGATTTGTGTATACTCTGTCTGCAGTTTACGACTTTCATCTCTACAGAATTGTAAGATTGCAAACATATTCCTCTGTTGTGCTTCATCAGGAGATATATATGTATTTATAAAATCTTCTGCATCAGGAGTGATCCCAATGAACTCTTCAATCATTGGTGCTTCACCTGGATAATACTCTATTAATCCCTGAATTCCCCATTCATTTGATGGCTTATGTAAAATTTGAATTAGCCTATTCAAATCAGTAGGAACCTCACCTCCTGATCTTGCAGCTTCTTGTATAAACATAAGCATTCCCTTGTGAAGCTCATCCGGGATTTGCGCATAGTTATTTGGCCATTTCTGTAACCCGCTGATAATGTAATAAAGCATATTTTGAATTTTATTCAATGGGCCACACTCCTCGAAAGTACTTAACAATAATTGTGACTTAACCTATTGACGCTAGCTTGTCACTGAACGTATGTTCTCAACACAAAAAACGCATATTAACCTGGCTCTTTCACATGCCGCCAAATTAGTACGCGCTCTTCGTTTTCATTATAATTTCACTCTGTCAGATTTTTGCCCTGCAACACATAAAATCATTTGTTGTGGTAGTTTAATGTGGCAAAGGGTTGCAGAGTGATTCTTCTTCGACTTAACCGACAAGCATGAAGTGAAAAGTCTGGGGTCAAGTGAACTCCTTGACACTGGATTTTTCACTTCCTACACTCACAGGTGGTGAAGAAGAGAAAAATCATATGAAAATGCAAGAACAAGGGAGAAAGACTCTAATTTTGAGGGGTGAAACCACTTCTAAACTTAAGAATTCTAATTTACTTCATGTTGATTTTTTAACCATTCTTCGATAATGTCCATGTGAAACAAAATTCTTTTTCGAATTCTAACATGAGGAATTTGTTTCTCACGGACCATTGCATAGATGCTATCCGTCGATACATTTAAATACTCTGCTATTGAAGTAACTGAATAGACCTTCTGCATTTACAATCGTTCCCTTTCTGAAATTCATTATTTTAGTTGATTATTCTCAACGGTTATCATATAACTGAAATATCCTCTTATGTTGCCTCGTATTCCCAACGGGCGAAAATGACAAAGACTACGATCCTCGATCGTTCATACGCATCCCAAATGCGCTAACGTCATGATTGCAAATGGCCAAATTCCATTCTTCATGCAAAAAGGACAGGTCTCTTAGTAAAAAAAACCACATACAAGGCTTCCAATAAAGTACTTTATTGGTAAACAATTTAACAAATGTATTCTACGAAACTATGAATAGAATCCCTCCCCTTCTAAAGAAATCAATCGTCATGTGGAAGAGCACAAGAAAGTGATGTCAATCGAGACACTGATTCCAGAGGACAAGCATATCACCAAACTTATTGGAGTTTGGTAAATTCCATTTCAAAGTTACGGCGCCTTATGACAAAAGGACATCCCTTTATGTCATCAAGCACAACTACTAGTCGAGTAAAACACTTTGTCGATCTTTATACACAAAGTGTTTTTTATTTATTCTTGTTTGCATGTGTATCTCAATTAATTTTTCGGGAGGTGCATTCGTTATAGGAACAAGTTTTTCCATTTCAATGCCGTGGTTGAAGATCCTTAGTCTAACTAAGGATCTTCAACAATTCTATGCATTTAAGTTAATGGAAATCCTTAGTCTAACTAAGGATTTCTACGGTGTCTATAAATTCAATGTATTATGGTTAATGGTGATGATCAAATGACCTTTAACCCAGAAAGTTACAAGCTGAATCGAAAGGCAGTAATTCCAGTTGTTGAGAACTATTTTGAGAAGTTGGCAGATGCAAACATCAGCAACGCGAAATTGTTGGAAGTTCAAGAAACAGTACTGCAGCTTAATTACCATGAACTTCTAATCATACAAAGTTCCATAGAATGTTGGGAAAAGTTGATGTGTGATCCCGACGTTAACTTCAGACGGATGCTTTGTTTAAAATTATTTAATCTTAAACAAGTAAATATCATGCAAGAATTAGGCATATCAGACGGTGCGGCAAGTAACCTTTTTAATAAAGCTACCATGCCAGACATGCCACGACCTTTTCAGCTTAGCATTCTCTTTAATCATCCGTATCAGCTCATTAATCTAAAAAATCCAGTTAAAGACTCTTTCAGAGAATCGCCTGAATACTTTTATCATGGGGTTTCCAAATCAATTGGTATAAAAGAGGTACCAGCTGAAAGGACAAATGTGACGAGTATTCGCGGTTATGTGATCACCGATCCTCAAGTATTACTCAATAAAGAGTCTGATCGAATTTCTGGTCGTTGGGTTACGACCTATCACGAATTCGATTATTTTGAGTTCCATCTCAACAATGAGCCCTTAATAGATAAAGAGCTTCGGAAAAGGATTTGTGAACTTTTCCCACAGGCTAAACATCTTGTTACGACCTTTCTTCCGTTTAAACGAAATTTTCGGTCGTTATGGGTCATTATTCCCAAGGGGAAATCTAGAAACTCGTATAATGGAATCCTGCATGAACTGAAAGTATACCGTGATCAAACGGAATGTCACAGTCTATTGTAATACCATCTTCTCTCCTCCATCGATTTTCCTTAGTTTACTAAGGATTTTTAGGCACCTAGCAATACATGTCCATGCTAAACAGCAAGTAAGACATGAATGGAGGAATGAAGATGGATAACCTCGAAGCAAAATCCCCGGAAAATCAACAATCCGGAAACAACAGCAAAGTAGAAAGTACACAATCTTTTCGGCAGAAGCATGTTTTTGCCGAAAAGATTCTCCCCAATGAATGTATAATCCCCCCTGCTTGTGACAAACATGATATTAAAAAAATCACAAGAAGGAAGCTTGAGGATATGCTATATGCAGAGAGTTTGACCCCTTCGCTATCACCATCCAAGGTGAGCTCTTCAAAAAAACAGCAGTATGGAATTAATCGATGGATTTGGGATAACAAAATCTCTACGGAGATTTACCCAAGTGTTTTGAAAGATTATCTGCGAAGATGCATAAATAATTCTCCACAGTGGTTCTATGTTGCATACAAAGGTGTCGTTGAGATGCAACAAATGGTAGTTCGATATCACCAAATTTCTCTCTGTGATCTTGAAAACGAACACATTTTTAGTCTAAGTACATTGAATTATTTAATCGCTAACCTTACACTTTCCGAACCTAAAAAGTCCATTGTACGCTTCATAGAAAAAAGAATGAGGTTAGCAGGTCTGATTGAGACCAAATTGGTTTTTCCAAAACAAAAACGAGATCACAAACTGATTCATCCCAAAGTCCTAGCGTATCAAAAACATCTCATTAAAAGAGGGTTATCTCAAAAACAGTGTCGTCTTTGCTTGTACACTCTCAACGATCTCTTGTCGTGGCTCTCTGCAAATGTCCAAGATTTTAATGGTATATCCCCTCACGAGATCCCCATTATTCGTATAAGCAACACGCACCTTCTAGCATACCGTTCCTATAAACGGAAACTAGTAAAAGAAGGTAGCTGTAGTGCCATTACTTTCGAGCACGCGATGTACAATATTCGTTCCTTTTTCCTTTTTTTGAAAAAACAGTTTGGATTCTCTGCTCCTTTGCAAAATTTCCGTGCTATCAAGGCTCCACGTTATTATTTTCGAGAAATTCCAACCAATCAACAGTTAGCCAATTTTTTTGAAGTCATCAATGATTACTCAGATTCCCCTTGTCGAGACCGTGTTGCTTATGGCCTCCTTTTGTATCTCGGGCTACGCTTATCGGAAGTATCCCGTGTTACATGGAATGATATTAACTTGGGGAACAAAACGCTTGCCATTCACAGTAAAGGGGGAAAGGAACATCTCCTGCCTCTAGCTGGTTCACTTTTCGAAAGTATTTGTGAACTAAGTAAAAATCGAGCAGAGACTTCGAACCTTCTATTGGGGGATAACCCCACATCTATTGCAAACAGAATTTATCTCAACTATAAACTTTATGCGCTCATCGCAGATTGGTCATTTCCTGGTGGAGTTCATTTCTTCCGACACATATTTTTATCTCGATTAGCCCAAAAGGGAATTCTTCCTCAGGCAATGAAAGAGTTGGCGCGTGTACAAAATCTCAATACGGTAAGTATTTACGTGCATTTGGGACAGCAACAATTGATCAATCAGATAAATTTGCTCAACTACAAGTAGCATAAAGGTGGGAATTACATTGCCTCTATATGATGAAGAAGTATCAAAAGAGCTCTTCCTTGAAGAAGCACTTGAAAGTCTTGCTGAAAAGTTCGGTCCGTTCCAGATCCAACAAGCATTGAGCCGATTTGACTGGATGCCGATTCAATCAAGTCAAGATAAAACCAAACAACAAGAAGTAACATTAAACGAAGCCATTGCTCATTATTATTCAAGTGATGCATTCACTGGTCTAGCCAAATCCTCTCAACAGGTCTACAAGTATGAAATGAACCTTTTTTCCGATTACTGCCGCCAACGATTAGGGGGGCAACCTACTATTGCGCAGATCTCAGCTGCGACTTTCTTAAACGATTATCTGGCTCCCGTAAAGAAGCCAAATACACGCAACAAAAAGTCCGCTTTTCTACGTAGCTTTCTTGGAGAGGTTCATGCTCATTTTTTTCAGGGGTCTATTGAAAAGCTTAAGCGTCCCCTTTCTATAGACATCGATAGGAATCGGGAGCCTCGGGCATTTACAAAAGAACAACTAGATGAGCTTTTAAATCTTGTCCGCTTAGGCAAAGAGGCGCACCGTAACTTCACGATCTTGTGGACTTTCCTTGGATCCGGGATTCGGCTAAATGAACTATGCCATCTTCAAGTTGGAGATATCATTCCATCGAGGCAAGAGATCTTAGTACGAGGAAAAGGAAAAAAAGGCTATAAACAACCTAATAAAATTACAAAGTCATCCCTGGATATCCTCTCTGCGTATGTGAAATTTCGATATGGAGGCGTCGAGAACGAACCGGCTTATCAAGAGCGATATATCTTCTCAAGTGACAAGGGGATATCTCCTCTTCATGATAGTACAGTTCAAAAAATGATTTCCGCACTTATAGACGAAGCTAAAACGATCTCCGAGTTTGATAAAAAATCGTACCAACTCTCCACACACTCCTTTCGTCATTCTTTTGCCCTGTACCTACTTGAGTCCGGCGTCAATATCTACACAATCAAAGAACTAATGCGTCACGAAAGGCTGAGTTCAACAGAAGTTTATTTGAAGCTGTTTAATAACATGCTCGTCCATGCCATCGATAAGCACCCGTTAGCTCAGATAAGAGCAACTGATTTCTTTCATAATTAAGGGGCGATTTTCTTGAAAAATTTATTCTTCCAGTCATTTTATTTTCAGTATTGGAATGAATATGCCAATTTACGACCAAATACCAAACGGAATTATAAAATCTACCTAAAAAGATTCCAAGAATTCTTACTGCTAAAGGAATTCGAAGGTCAGTTAGATTTTGACAAATTTCATGCTAGCCGTGCTCACCCGGACCGATATCTCCCGATTCAAGAAAGTTTTATCGAAAACTTTGTTCAATTTTTACATAACGAAAAAAAGGCCACTCCATGTTCGGTGTCTGCTACAGTTAAAGCACTTAAAAACTTTTTCGATTTTTTATATGACATGGAATTGATAGAACATCATCCTATGCAATCCTATCGGTATTCTACGTATAAATCACCAATCAAAAATACAGCGTTATCTAAAGAAGAATGTTTGGAACTGCTTGAAGCTGCCATTAAGGAGGACCCATTTTATCGTCAATGGTTCGTCCTAATATGGTTTATGTTGATTACAGGCTTACGCATTTCGGAAGTTCGCTTTCTTCGAAGATCAAGTGTTAATTTGGACACAAGAATGGTAAGAGTGAAAGATGGTCAAAAAACGGAGCGTCGAGTAGCTACTATTTCTGAATCTCTAGCAATAGAACTAAAGCGTTATGTCAATCATCCCAGTTATGTAACCTGGTCAAACCAAGGGGATGAATTTCTTTTTAATCACGAAGGGAAAGTATTTTCTTATGACAAAATAAGAAGCATGTTGAAAGAGCTAAGTGCAAAAGCTGGACTATCACGTAATCTGACTCCACATGATTTAAGACGTACTACGGGTTATTTGATGCAAGCTGGTGGAATGGGTATCATTGAGATCCAACACCAACTGGGGCACAAGATTCTAAGCACTACTCTTCGTTACGTTCCACCTCTGGTTGATTTGGCAAAAATACTAGAGGAAGGATCGTAGGATATATCACCACTTGAGCTATATGCTCTCCGTTATAGGCTGCTGAAATCCCCTTCATGACAAATTCTATTAGAGGTCTATTCACAAACAAAACAATAAACAGACCCAGTGCTATCTACATGAGATAACATTGGGTCTAGTTATTCATTCCTTCAAAGCTGGATCTGCATACTTGCTTTGTGGATTATGCGTGTGGATAGGACTTCGACCGATTAGTATTCGTCAGCTCCACGTGTTACCACGCTTCCACACCGAGCCTATCAACCTCATCGTCTATGTGGGATCTTATCAGCTTGCGCTGTGGGAAGTCTCATCTTGGAGGGGGCTTCACGCTTAGATGCTTTCAGCGCTTATCCCGTCCGCACATAACTACCTAGCTGTGCCACTGGCATGACAACTGGTGCACCAGCGGTGCGTCCTCTCGTAATAAGGACAGCTCTCCTCAAACTTCCTGCGCCCGCGACAGATAGAGAGTGGTTGCATCGACTACTTACCGTCCCCGTTGCTAAAGGACAAAAATCACGGTTGCGCAGACAAATAGCCTTACCGAAATTTGTATACCGAGCAATTATCAGGAGATGAAAACTTAACTAACGTGTATCGATAGCTTAGCAAAAACATCAGAGGCTGCTGGAGATGATCCGGCAACCTCTCATTAAACTGATATGACCGCCTCGTTCATATCAGCTTAATGACCGGGCTTTCGTATATTGCTTAACCCTCTATAATTTTAATAATAATTGAGGGTGTTTTTTAAGGTGTTTTTCATGCTCATCTAGCAGATGCTTTCAATGAAGGCTCTTTGTTTTGCAGTTCATTTTCTATTAACATTGAAAAAACTTCCGAAATAGGAACAATATGATTTTCAGCCGAGGGATCATCTTTCTGTGATTCGCTAATTGCACGGAATCCCTTGGTCGCAATTCCAATTACTTGCCCATTCATATTAATGACGGGGCCACCACTATTTCCTTGTACTATTCTTGCGTTTGTTACAATTCGCTGCTGCATTACTCCTATTGTACCCGTCTCTTTATTGAAGGTGTGAGGCATTGGGTGAGATCGATACTGTGTGATCACACCCGGGACTACATGTAAAGAATCCTCGTGACCATGATGAGGATATCCCAAAACTTTAATATTTTGGCTAATAAAATGGACGAAATCATACTGGAAACCAACTGGTTTATATTCGTCTACTTCTAATATTGCAATATCTCTGTCTTTATTTATTATTTTAATTTGAGCGTTAAAGGAAGTCTTACCGTACCTCGATAGGTGTATTTGAATGACATCAATTGCATCGGGAATTAAATCTTTGAATGTATGTTCGTTGGTAACGAAACCAACATCCTTTAAAAAGAAACCCGTTCCTTGTACTTCGGGCAAAAAGATCCCGTTATCAATGTATCCCAATTCAACAACGCACACATTTTCATGCCAATAATTTAAAAATGCCTCTCCGACCTTTAATGACTTTGATCCGGCTAGATGATTATAACGGTGGGCTAATTTCTCATAGATTGGATCTTGTTTACCTTTCACATAACCTACATGAGTAATCATCCCTCTTACTACATGCATTATGTTTTTTGTTTTGCCTCTCGTTTCTGCCGGTAACTTGCTCTCATAGATTTGTTGTGCGGTAGAAAGAGGATTTGTCTCTACGCACCGTAATATTGCTCTAATTTTTTTTACATAATTTCTTTCCACATTCGGTTTTTTGTTTACAGTAATGCCAGTAACGCTTAAGTTTTGTAGATTGCTGTGTAAGCGAGTTTTGTTACTTTTAATTGTAAAGCCATTGGTCATGAGTATACTCATTAATTTAGGGCCGAATTGAACAACACCTGATTCTAAGTGAGCGATGGCGTGTGGAAAAACATTTCGAGTTGTCGAAAAGGTAAGGTCGTCTGCGTAGCGCGAATAGTCACAGCCGTATTGCTTTGCTAAGTCTCTCATATCCTTGTCCAATTTAAAGCAAACCATATTGGATAGGATTGGTGAGGTAGGTGCTCCTTGCGGTAGTACGTTGTTGTAGCAACATATATTTGCAATGGTCGTAGCAGCAGCTTCGCTCATTCCAAAAAACGCCTTAAGTACACCGCGGACGCGGCCGAAATTTATACTATTAAAAAAATCTTCAATATCAATATTTAAAACATATTTTTTTCTTAAATGTTTAGTTGCATTTGTAAGAATTCCTCTATTATTAATGAAACCATGGGCAGAAACATCTGGTTTGTAATCCAGGCTAAATATCTTATTTAGTTTTTCCTGTAATATTTTTAAAGGCTTTCCTGGTGCACATATTTTTCTACTGCCACCGTTTTTTTTAGGAATGTTAAAGGATCTATAGTAGTGAGAAGCTTTTTTTTTAAAGAGAATATAATGAAGGTGCTTCGGGGTTATCTCCAACATATTTGCAACATCATCAAAGGTTTGAAGTGATCGAAGAGATTTTACTAGCTGCGCATTGCTTGCTTTTAATGTCGGACTGGCATTAAAATGAGTCATTTCATACACTCCATTATCTAAAAGGGAAAGAGAGGGGAAGGGAAATTCTACCTTATTCATACATGGCGATTAGACCAAGTAAAAGTGATCAAGCGTAAACATAGCGAAATGTGCTGCTGCCATTTCTATACACCACCGCAATTACACAGTGGAAATCAATTAGCACCCTACCCCAATTCTCTTATCCTTCTAAATATATACCATAATTTATCTGCTGAAAAGTCATATTCTGTAAGATAAAAGCGGACGTTGCCCATAGCAAGGTTTGATTTTCAAGTGCGTTACTCACCTGAATTTGGCCCCACATTCAATTAGCCTTACATAGAGAACGATGCAAAAGAAAAAACACTAAAATCCCTTAAATATTATTCCACTATACTTCCTGTTAGCATAATGAGGCATCTCATGAAACTGTATGTGCTTTATCCACTTCCGAATTCATGTTATAAGCTTTAAGCTCCTACTATTTATTTTCTAACGCCAACCGGGAAACTTTTTGACCCCTATTTTCTACAACTCTCAATCGGATCATATCACCCCCCTTTGGCAGCGAACTCAATGGATATCTTTTTGATTTGTGCTAACCTTCAAGACGTGCTAAAGATGCTTCTAAACAGAAATGGATGCCATGTCCGAAAATAATATGCGGTTTCAGATTTCGATTATTATCAAACTTGAAGCATTTTCAAATATACTCTCATCCCGGTTGGCTGATCCAATCCAAGCCAATAGGATCTCCCCTTTTTTATTTGTGACTGACTATTTCCGGATCTATAGATACGATACGCTTAGTACCTAATCTAGGAATCGAAAGCGTAAAGTTGCTTCCACCGTTTAATAGGTGTATCCCTCTAATTGATTATGGACATAAATGAAATAATGTATATTTGTAAAAGAAGGTGACGAAGTGGCAAGTATTCAGAAACGTGGAGAAAACTCTTGGAGGTTAACTGTAAATGCAGGAAAAGACACAAATGGCAAGTATGTTCGTCACTGTAAAACGGTTCGCTGTCGCACAAAAAAAGAAGCGGAGATAGAACTTGCAAAATTCCAAATTGAGGTTGAAGCTGGCGAATACATTGCTCCAGAAAAATTAACTCTAAATGCTTTTATCCATGAATGGAAAGATAAGTACGCCATAAAAGAACTTGAAACCAAAACAATGTCTATATACCTTAGAATTTTGGAGAAACGCATTCTCCCTATAATTGGGCATTTTCGTTTGTATCAAATTAAACCCATGCATATAGTCTCCTTGCTCAGCGATTTAGGCAAAGAAGGAAGCCGTCAGGATCGCAAGGAGGGGGTGCTCTCTTCTGGAAGTATTCAGTACGTTTATCGCGTATTGAAAAATATTTTCTCGAGGGCGGTTGAGTGGAGAATTATTAAGTCCAATCCAGTTGCCGATGTAAAATCCCCTAGAGTTGTTTATAAAGAAAGCGAAGTTTACGATGAAAATGAAATCCAGTTGTTGTTTCAAGCTTTGGAATGCGAGCCATACCATTGGAGAATGATGATCACACTCGCATTAACCACAGGTCTTCGGCGCGGCGAACTCGTAGCCCTTGAATGGAAACATATTGATTTAGAAGCTGGTACTATCCATGTGAAACAAAGCATTGCAAACTTTATTAACGGGAAACCCATCATTAAGGAACCGAAAACGAAAAAGTCCTTACGCAAGATTAGCTTGTCTGATGGTGTCCTCTCTGAGTTGAAGGAATATTACAAGTTCTGCACTCAAGACTGGGATAAACTAAAGGAGACTCGTGACGAAGAACATTTCTTTGTGTTCTTTAACCAGTATGGAAGAGCATTTTACCCTGAGAGTCCGTATCTCTGGTTCCGAGGTTTCCTTAAAAAGCACAAATTAAAATACATCAGGTTTCATGATCTGCGTCACACATCGGCTACTTTATTAATTAACAAGGGCGTTCATGCCAAAATTATTTCAGAGCGACTGGGTCATGCCAACATAACCACGACAATGAACATATATGGTCATGTCCTATCAAAGGCAGACAAAGAAGCTGCCAATAAGTTTGATCAAATTATTCCCCTTACTAATCAAAAAGAAGCATAATAACCCAAGCGATTGACATATCAATCGTTCGGGTTATTTGATTACTGTTCACTATAACAATACTCTTTCTACATTGCATCCCTCTGGGGAAATGCCCCCTCCCCCGCAGCCGGTCAAACCGTTCCGCATTTCGGACATCTTGGGACAAGCTTCGTCGAGCCGCGCTCTTTCGTCCATTCGAAATCCGTTATCGTCAGTCGCCCAAACATACTTTCCTTCTTAAGAAGCAGTTCGAGAGGTGAATCCGCCTCCAGGTTCACGTGATTGCCGTCGAAGGATGGTTTGATCCAGGTATACTCCGACCCGCAGCCGTCGTTACATCGAGTCGTTCCCCACTGTACTTTGCAAGTATCACTCTTGCATCTCCAGCTTGTATGATCGATTGCTTCTATATGCTCCGCCCCGCATGAAGGGCACATCACCTCCGCGATCCCCCATTCCATGCTTAGTTTACTAATATGGAGCGATAGTAGCTTTATAAATCGCTGCATGGAATGAATCTCCGTTTGGGATATGGGCAGCATCCCAACTCGATAATTTCCCCACGCGGTTGCATCCCCGTTAAGGTAGGCTTCACCAAAATTTATCAATCTGTGAATAACCTGTTCATTCTTTACATCGCTATATTTAAAGAGATCCAGAGGCAGAACGAAAATCGATTGATCGATATTGCCGGACGGATTGGCGACAAGGCCGCCGTCCAGTAAGGCTGCGGTATTTTTCTTCAGATCAATCTCATCTCTGCCAACGGAGCCGAGAACTGGCTGAATCCGTATTGTGAACTTTCTCGGACCCTTGATTCGCAGGAACTCTTCGCTTAACCATTTCCTCCACACTTTGTCCATCGTCTCGAGTTGATACTTCGAATCCCTCGTTAGATGCGGGCTCTCGTCCTTGACTTTCTTGAATAGATTACTTATCGATCTTTCCAACGTAGGTGTTGGCTTCCGCTTGAACAGAATGGTGTCCAAGCCGCGCCATTCGCATACGTCATAGTACAGCCCCAGCTCCTCGGCAATGTCCCCGATCTCGCACGCCATAGGGAGTCGGGCTTCGTGATGGAGAATCTCAGTAAGCTTCAATTCGACGTACTCGGACAGACAGCGGTTCGCTACCGAGCGACAGGCGATTTCGAAATGGTCGTTCGTCACTAAAACGTTAAGTTTAATCGCACCGTTCTCCGAGACGGTTACGGAGGAATCACCGGAGAACCGATAGTCCATGAGGTGGAACGAATAGAGTAGCACGATTTGGACGTAAGCTTGGTAATAATGATTCGGATTGAGTACAGCAGAGCTCGAAATGTCTTGGATCTTTTGATTGCCCTCATACTCAAGCAACTTGTTCCACAGCTTGAACATCTCTTGGTACCGATTATCCATTTTAATAATATTCGTAGGCTGGATCGGCAGTTCCAGCTTGCGATGCCTGTCGATCCCTTGAAAAAATGCAGTCGATACGATCGTGGTAAGCAGCTTCTCCAACCGCTTCAGCCGCGATCTCATCTCTTCGAGTTCGCCCTTCACCCCCGCTTCCGTCTCGTAGTCATACTTAGGGAGCAGCTTGTACAGAAACTCGGATCTCTTGTAATCCTTCATGATTTGACCGTATTGATCCCAGTCGATCAACGAATTTTTTTGCGCAAGCGCCTTCTTGATATCTGCATCCTTCTCGCTTATCAAGATTAACAATTTCTCGATGACCATGCGAAAAAACAGATTTTCGTAAATGTTTACGTCGTCCTCGTAAACCTCGGCGCGAAGCCTGGATGGAACAAGTCCGGTAATGGTCCGCGCTCTCCAATGCTCGGAATGGGAGGACAAATGCTGTAGTGCAGCTGGTCCAATGCGCTTCACCAATTCGACGTCCAAAATTTCTTCTTCGATGCGAAGATGTTGTCTAGGTTTGGTGCATATATTAAGTGCAAAAGGCAATGCCGCTTCGATCATTTCCAGAAGGGATTGGTCGTGGATACCCGTCAATGGATCGAGTACGTGCAGCAAAGGTATTTGCCCTTCTTGAATTCCGCGAATAACGTGATCTACGGAAGATGTGCCCACACCTATCCACTCCACAGATCTTCTGTGAAAGTCAGCCAACGCCTCGATCGACTTCTTCTCTACTTTCAGCGAATCCGAATACGTGAACGAATACCGCAGCGATTGATTTTGGCTCTTGATTTGAACGACACACGTCTGGTTCATTTCGAAATAACAAGGGATAACCACGACGTCGTTATCCCTTTCCAATTCAAAAGGGGAGCCATTCACTATAATTTGTTCGAGTGGGTCCTGGGAGGCATCTACCTCTAAGTAACTTAAATACGTCCCGATTTGCAGCGACTTACTGTTTAAGGGGAGGTCTTGACTATAGCCAAGCTCGTTTTCCAGTCTGATCTTGAGCATCTTTTACCCCCCTAAGCGCTGGATTTTCTGCTCGATAAGGGAGATGCTTTCCATGAATTCCCCTCTGCCAAACTCCGATTCTATCAGTTCGATTAGCTCTTTCAAACTATCCTTCAAATAGGTTTCATATCTGCCTTCCAGCTTACGAAGCACTTTATGCGCGAACAGATGATCCAACGCCTCCATCTTGCTGCCTCCGCAAGCGACGTAAACAGGAACAAACTTCTCTATCTGCGCTTTAATCCGATTGCCAAACGTGATATCAAGCTTGTCCCGCATATACTCGTCGAGCAACGCGATTTTCTCCCAGTCGCTTTTCCGAAGATCGTTCGTAGCATTCGTTTGGGCCGCTTCAATCAAATCGAAAAATTCGTCGTAGGACAAGGCGATCTTCTCGCTGCATTGCGCGCTGAAAGGCTCCTCTCTATGCTTGAAGTCCAAGATTTGCGCCCGATCGTATACTTTATCGGTAATCCCGAACGTCGATTCGTCCCTATTCGCCGTACCGATAAACCATATATTTTGCGTGATGAACAAGCTTTTCCCTTGATCCACCAAATACTTTGGTCGTTGATCGAGATGAGAGTCGTCATTTGCTGAAATAAGCGGGATTGTCCAATACTCTGGATCTTTCTCCATGACTGACAAGAAATCGGCGAAGTAATATTCAATTCTGGCCAAGTTCATCTCGTCCAGTACAATGAACCATATCTTGTTGCGATTTGTCGGTGCACTGGCCGTATAGACGAATTTGGTGAATTCCGTCTCTTTGAATCGCTTCGTAAAGTCGTTATCGTAGCCAAGCAGCTCGCGATTGTCCCTCCAAGAAGGCTGTACCGGAACGAGCGAGTTTTCCGCCCCGAGCGCCTCTTGAAACAGCCTCGGGAGGCTCGACTTCCCCGTCCCGCTCAAGCCTTGCAAAATTAACAGCTTGGAAGCGGCCAAAGAAGCGATAAAGGCACGGATCATCCGCTCCGAATAATAAAGCCCCTTTTTCTCCGCTCCGTAGGCTCTCATATATTTCACTAAGCCCTCGAGATCTTTGTTGCTCGGCATCGGGCGGAACGGAGCTTGTTCTAACAGACTGAGATCAATCTCATGCAATCCCGGGAACTTGCTTTGTGAGCTTTGCTTATACACATCGTTGATTTTACCCAGTTCATCCCTAAGCTGAGCATTCAACGTCTTAAGCGTCTCCGCCGTCTTCTTCGCTTGCTCCAGCTCCATGACACCGATGGAGAGATTGTCGGCTAACATTTCGGCGTCTCTTCGCTTCCGCCGTTCTTCATCGAGCACCCGATTGAGGTTGTCCAACGTCTCAGAAGACGCACGAAGACGCACTAGCTCCTCGGTTGAAGGCAACTGCGCCAGACGGTCACGCAAGGAATTATTCTCCCTTTTTTGGGCATCAAGCTCAGACAAAATCGTGTCAATGGATCGCTCTTCGTCCTCCGGGAGTAACTGCTTCAACTGCGACACTTGTGTTTTCAATTGGCGGATCGTTTCCTTATCCACCTCTTTTAACTCTTGCATCGATTCGAGCTCGCCCTGCAACTCCTCGACCTTCAACGGAGAAAACTTTGCCGCTCTGTCTTCCAAACTCGCTTTCTTGGACTGAAACTCCAGCTTCATATACTCGATATCTTCTTCCTGGAGCTCCAATTCCAGCTTCCATTTCTTATATTCCGTTTCCTTTTTCATTAATTCTGCAAGCTTCTGGTCGTATTCATCAGAGATCGCCCGATATCTCTGTTCAATTTGCTTCCTCGTTTCGTCCAATAACGTGATTCTCGTATGTTCTGCCTCTACTTTTACACGATGCGCTTCTTCCATTGCACTGCCGACCTCCAGCTTGGCTTGGGTCAGAAGACGCTCGGCTTCTTCTCGCGCAGTAGTCAGCAAATCGTGACTTTGCTTTTGCTTTTCCTGAAATTCTGTCTCCCATTTCAACGCTAACTCGTCGCGATAGCTGGATCGGATTTGTTCTTCGTCGTTGCGAATCGCCTCGATCATTTGTTCCTTCTGTTTTTGGAAGCTATCCTTCTCGTCGCGCAGCGCTGCTGATTTTTCGGTATATTCGGCTTGTACTTCTTCCCGCTTTTGTGAATATTCCTTCTCAAGCTCCTCCATCAACTGCTCGTACTCCTGTATTTTGATGAGGACGCGCTCATCCTTTTGCAGGATTTTTTGCGCTTCCTCCCTCTGCTGAGCAAGAAGCCGCTGGACATTGTCTTGTTTCGTAGGTTGATTGTCCTGCTTCGGTGCTTGGAAATTTTTTTTCGATCGTTTCGACATAAGCTGTGCTTACCTCCTCAAGAAGTGGGAAAAGAGTACGATCACCAACAGTTCGAGCCGTTCCATGACCCTTTCCGTTGACGTATCGTGATCAATCGTCTCTTTGTTGTAATGGGCCGTCTTATTTCTAACTTCTGCAACCAGATTGATGCTTTGGAAAAACTCGGGCATATCTCTGAAGACCATCAAGGACGCTGAATCTTTTCGATAATGAGCGTCGAGCAACAAAAAGAGCGCTCTGTCCTTGCTGCTGTTTCCTCTCATCCTGGCAACCTTCTCCATCCGATCAGCAAACTGAGGACTGCCATAATTGCTTGGAAGGTCGATCGACAGGTTCATCGCCATATCCCGAATCCGATTAGGAAAGTCGTACTTTTGTACTTTTCCCGCCAGCTCCTGACGCTTATCGATCTTTGCGATACAGTAATCCAACAGGCATTCCAACGTTCGCTGGCACCGCAAATAGAAAGTATCGTAATCCATATGACCGTCGGAAATACGATTGTACGCGCGTTTGACTGACTCTAACTGTTCTTTTAGTTCCTTGTATTCGGGCTGGTTGGCGATCGCAGGGAAGCGGACGAACAGTTCGATATCCAGATGATTATTCAGCGGGTACTTCTCCCTCAATTCCTCTAGCGCCATTTTGACGAAACCATCCAATCCGCTCTGAATCGCTTCGTCTCTATTTGCTTGATTCAATAAATGATTCGTAAACCACACATTCTCGTATGCGTCAAACGGTGACGCGGTAAATAGTCGATTCGGCATATCCGGATCGATGTATAACGACGCATCCGCATAAATCAGCTCAGGTGTATCATCCCAAATTTTAATATAGGAACGGCTGGAGATAGCATTTCGAGACGATGGCCGAGCGTTCTGCTGCTCCTCAAGACTCGCCGCCACCTCGCCGTCGTTGCCGACCTGCTCCCAATCCACCTCATCGTCTGCCGTCAGGTCGAAAGGCAGCTCCAAGCCGGAAGTGGATGAATCCACCTTTTCCGCTGCATAGTCTTGTTGAGCAGACTTGACGTTTCTTTCGATAAACTTTCTGATTTTCACTGCATGGGCAAGCTCATTGAAATTCGGCTTTGCGCTATGTGCTTTGTTATACGGAAGCAGCCATCGATCCGACTGTTCTTCGCGGCTTCTCGGCAGTGATTGAATAGAAAAATGCGGTACGATATCGCCGGTCAGCGCATCGCGAAACACGCATATTTTTTGGTAGTTTTCGCTCAGACTCGCATCAGAGCGTTGAATTACCTCTCCTGACAAAACTGCTTTCCCCGCCTCAGTGATCTTCCCGTTTTTGTCCAGGTAGTTTTTCTCTATGCAGGAGAGCTTTACAGCCTCTACGAGCTCGCTTGACAACGCCAGAGAGTGGAATATCGTGTGATCCTTTAACCGGTCTATGTGAGCCAACGAGAGGACGAATCGCTGCAAAATATCTACCTCGCCGATCATAGACTCAGGGACTAACGCTTTCCATACATATAGGGGCCACCCGACCTTCCTCTCGATACAGTGAGCTTTTGATGGTTCCTTCCCAAAGCTCGTAATATATGATTTATTCATAGTACCCCTCACTCTTGCACAGGTCGTAGAACTCCTTCAGTTCCTTAATTATTGTTCTTTCCCCATCCCAAGCAACCGTCTCGGCATCCCCGACCACGATGAGCAGTCTCTTGCCGCGGCTAAATGCGACACAAAGACGGTTCCTGGAGTCGAGAAAACCGACGCGATCTTTTACATCATGGTAGGCGTTAGAGCGGACCGTCGATAAAATTACGACATCGAATTCTTTACCTTGAAAAGAGTCGACCGTCCCAACGCTGACCCGCATTTGGTCGTGTTGGGTAAGGGTTTCGACTTGCTCCTGAATTTTGACCGCTTGGCTCTTATAGAAAGTAATAATCCCGATCGTATATGTATGATTCGCATGCAAGATTTGATGTAGCTCCGACATGAGCCGAGTTACTTCCGCATCCCTAGATTTGCTCTGATGGCGAGTAGCGCTCTCTGCTCCAGCGGATGGCTTGACGTCGAGCCAGGCAATCGGTTTGTCGTTGTATAAACCTAGCTGATGAAGCTTCTCTTCTCTCGGCATAGCCGAACGAAGAGGCTCCTCATAAAACGTACTGACAAAATCACCGATGACGGGGTGCATCCGGTATTGATCGTTCAACATAACGGTCCGATTATGCTCAGTGTACTTCGTCTTGTCCAGCATCGTGTACAATCTGGCGAACAATGTTTCTTGCAATAGCTCAGCAGCCTTCGGGTCTCGCTTCCGCTTCACCAGCTCATGCACGATGTCTTTTTCCAACAAGTGCGGCAACTGATTATGGTCACCCACCAAGATGATCTTCTTGCCCAGACTCATCGGAATGAGCAAATCAAGTGGGTTCGCCCGTGCCGCTTCGTCGACGATGACGTAGTCGTATTCAATGGATCTGTTCAGTTTCACGTTGGCCGCTTTTCTTGACGCGGCTTGCTGACAAGTCGCCGCGTTGATTTTTGCGTACTTTTCAATAATTTCCGCGATGTTCTGAGGGTTCTCCAATTCATCTTTAAACTCCCAGATCACGTTAGCCAGCGAATCCCGCGTCTGCTCAGCCTTGAGTTGAATGTCTTCCAAAATCCGCGTAAACAAAACCTCAAGATCTTTTTCGAGCAACGCTTCGTCCGTATATACCGCCTCTGTCGTCTCACCGAAAACAGTCGCTCTGATCCGATCGAGGCTGTCCTTATACCGAGTGAGCAATTCGTCAAGCTCAGATGCATCGGGCCCCGTTCGAAGCGAAGTCCAGAAATCGGGTATCTCGATCTGAAAATCCGTACAGAGCCTTAAAAATCGCACCAGCTTTGCAAGCTGGATCGGGCCATCGTCTTGAAACGCCGCCTTCGTCAATCGTTGATTCTCCAGTAGCTGGAACAGCTCTGCCGCCTCATTCTCTGTCTCTGCTTGGGAGTCAACAAGCTGATTGCGTTCCAACCGAGAAATCACAGCCCTGACTTGGTCTATGACGTCTTCTTCCACATCTACTTGGGCGAGCAGCCGATAGATTGACAGCAGCCGGAGCTTAACTTCGCTTCGATCGTGAACAAGATCTCTGCACTCCTCGATCAGCAACAACATTTTTCGAAAAGCGGCACGGTATTCACTGACACCTTCTCGCGCTAGTATCTCGTCACAATTTTGCGAAATTTGTCGAATCCACTTCCAGATGTACGAACCAGACTTTAATTCCGCCTCGCCCAGCCTGCCGCCAATTCGGTTCACTGGTAATCCGCCGTATTCTACATTTTCGATAGCGTTGTCTACCGCATCGTGTTGGGCGCTGGATACGAGGATTTTGACATCCCCGTCGTATAATTTTCCGAGCCTCGCAATAATCGCCCGGATTACCGTAGTTTTTCCGGTTCCGGGTGGCCCTTGAATAATAGCCATATCCGGCGTGTTTACGGCAATATTGATCGCTTCCCGCTGACGCTCGGTAAAGGTTATTTTTTTATCGCCAAAAATTTTCTTGAGCAATTCGTCGTTGACAGGCTCAAAATGCTTCTTCTTAACCGGATTCAAGGTTTCCCCCGATTGCAGCAGCAGCTTTAAGTCCAGCAACGGAGTTTGACAAGCGTCGATCTTCTCCAACGCTCGCACTCGTCGATCTGCCATCGTTTTAGAGCCCAAAAATGATCCGATCACATAACCTTTTGGCGGCAACGCATACATATCCGAAGCCAACGCAATTCTCAGCTCGGTATACCCTACCGGTCTGCTCTCGTTGTCTTTTAACACGGTATCGCCTACATAAATACTCTTTAACGAGGAGGAGATGTCCTGTGCGTTGAAATGCTCTTCGCTTACGACCGCGAATCCCAAGCTTGTCTGATAGAAGCTCGACGGTACCTTCTTCTCCACCTTGAACACGGCGACGCTCTTGCCATGCAGATCGGGAACGATATCCGCATCCACATATTTGATAGCTCCAAGCTCGTTTACTTCTTGCTTCATCGCTTCGATTTCTAGCTCGCTGTAGAGCGACCATAGCTTGAGCAGATGTTGATTATCCTTGACACTCTCGATAAATTTCTTCTGTGTCGCTTCGGATTGTTGCGCGGTATGTGTCAACTGGTCCTGAAACTCGATATTGCCGCTGAGCAACAAAATGGCGCCCTGGACATAGTTGTTTTTTCGCCTTCGCCAAATATCGGTGACCTGCATGATATTTTGCTTCGTTCTTTCAATTTTACAAAAGTAGTTTTCGCCGACCAACGTGAGCGACCCTAAATCACCGTCTTGTGCGGGAATAGCGAAGCATCTTTCTTTGCACAGAAACTCCGAAGTAAAAAACTGCGGCAGTTGTGTCGTGCCGATCCCCAATTTTCGAAGCTCACGATCGATAGACGAGTTGATGACGATGCTGAACAATTCCTCATCTGTAAAATGCACGGCGCCCGCATAGGTAAAGACTGTGATCGTTACGTTCCATCCGCTCAGTTGATCGATCCGAACTAATGATAGGCCGTTATATTGCTGAAGGTGATTGAGTATCTCCTTCTGGGCAGCCGTCTCCGCTTGCAATCCATACCGTGCTTGCTGCTCGCCCAGGATATACATTCGGTCCTCGATGATTTGATACTCGACGAACGTCTCCTCCATCTCCATCGGCAGATGAGACGACGCCCTGAACGTGATGTTTTTTTCGTTGCCAAAATTGACCTGCTTAGCTTCCAATGGAATCCTCCTGACTCAGCACAACGCCGTAATTGCAGATGACGCATTTGCCAAAGATGTCTTCCACCTCGTGAAGCTGATCCGTAAACTTATAGATCATCACATCGTCGCTCACGATGCGTATCCTCTTTTCCGGTGGCAATGACGCATTTTTCCTCGAACTCTTGTTGAAAAGCACGATCGTATGCGCCGGCAACGTATGGAGATAGATCTCATGGCTCGATGTAAGTTCCAGCACGGCTACTTTTTCGTCTCCGTCCAATGACGACGCAGGCTCGAAATGGCGCCTGCACAACAAATTGTATCCTTCCTTTAGAAGCACATCGCCCACATTTTTGGTTGGAACGTCCATCTTCTCTCCCGTGAAGACTTCGGCTTTTAACGTAATGGTTTCGTTGGAAACGAATCGGAAAGGCTGCGGACCGCGCGTTTGACACCAAGGACAAACTGCTTCTTTCCCCTCGAGAAAGTAGGAGGAGCCACAATCGGGATTGTTGCAATCGACGAGCAGATCTTCCGCTCGCTGGCATGCCAGCCGAAACTCTTGCATCGTTGGTCTTTTCGTATAGTCGTGCAAGCCATCGACAAACATCCGCTCGAATAGCTGTGCGAGCTCCTCAGTAAACACATATTTGGCAGGCAACAGCTTCGTATTCCGATTGCTGTCGTCTGTCGGATGGTCGATATAGACAGCCTCGCCACGCAGCGCTTCTTCCTCGCGTTCGGGCTCTTCTTCCAGCAGATCTTCACCCAACAATGGATGCCCCAATCGTAGCAGCTCAAATAATATGACCGCGAAGGCGTACGTATCAGTAATTGAATTCGGCTGGTGTCCGCCAGTAAACAGCTCAGGTGCGATATATCGCGGCGTGCCGAGAATGTTGGTCTTGAACGTCCCCGTCGAGGTGAGGTTATCCGGATCTATGAAGACGACCGATTTGACCTTTCTTGCAACCAATACGTTGCTTGGGGAAATATCTACATAGCTCAACCCGTGAAGGTGGAGATTGCGAAAGCATTTGCTTAAGGCGGCCCCGATCTCCAACCGCTTCTTTAACCCTCCGGTGAGATGGTTGTACCACTCAGCGAACGGAATTTTGGTTGACGCCGTCACGTAGTTAGTGAGCGGTTCATGCCCCTTCACCTTCTTCATGACGTACCCCGTATTCGGATGATCCAGTACGGCGATCGGCGTTACGACCCGTGCATCTTTGGGAACTCGTTGATTCATAATCCACAGAAATCGCTTCGTGAGTTCTTCTCTGCACTCTTTCGTCGTAAAGCAATGCTTGACGATGAATTCGTCCGATGTTTCGTACACGACACCTTGTGCGCCCTCTCCTACAGACTTGACGAGATGGTAGACCCTTCCAGATGTATCTTTTACCGTTTGACCAAGCAGATTGTCTCTCATATTAATTCCCTCTTGTTGTATATATTTAACATACAAAATGTGCGATCGTCGGTATGGTGCTCGGTCTTCCAATGGATGACCCACTGTTCGAGCTCATGCTGGAGATCGACGATATTCGACTTTAGCAGTTCACTATGCAGATATTCAGGCAACGCCGCTTTGCTCGCGGGCTCCAAATCCTCAGCTACCCCGTCTGTTGCCAGAATAACGGTTAGCGGCAGACTGGACTCATCAAGCTCGATGAAGTGGCCTTTCATCAAATCCGCAGCTCCGTTCGAAGCCAGCGACAGTGTCCGGTTGCTGAAGTCGTCCTTGTCCCACGAATACTCCGTAGTTTCCCGACCAAGATGACAAAGAATCATCCCGTCTCCGATTCCACCGACCAGCGCATATCGGTTTGTGACGATCAAATACAATAAGGTAGTGTCGAACTGCCGGTAATCGGCGACACCTACCTTAGTTTTCCAACGATTAATTAACTTGCGATGAAAGATGGTCACCACCTCGTCTGAAACATCCTTGTATTTCTCAAGGTCATGCTCGATCCACTCCTCAACGCAAGCGACGGCCATTTTCGCGCCCGTTGCAGAGTGCTTGCATGATCCTAATCCGTCCGCAACCGCCATACACGCCATATTCGGCTTGATTTTGACGAGAAAAGCGTCTTGGTTGGCTTGTTTTGCCAGCATATTTCTTGTACCGGTGACAGACACCGCATTCGTCTCCATCACCCGAGAATCGGTCTTCACTTGGTTGAAATCATAGGCGAAGTGGTGCTTCAACACGTTAGTACACCAACTCGTCCTTGCCGAACACATCGTCGAACGGGACATCGTCGAATGTATTCGGGTTTACGCTGACCGACCGCATACTGACAGATAACGTCACCCATTTGAAAAACTTCGCGATCGCCGCCGCGTCATTCGCCTTAATGACGGGCACGCCCTCCTTGTTGACAAAAGCTTTGAGCATTTCATAATTGGCATCCTGTCCAATGCCCATCGCCAGCTTCGAAGCCTTCTTGGCCCTTTCTGCATGATGCAACTGACGAACGGGTTCCCAGGTCAGGAAGTCGTCCTTGGACGCATCCTCGCTGTCGTATAAAGTCGACGGGCAATCCGTCGGTAAGCCGTCGCTAATTAATACGACTGTTGGCGTATAAGATCTAGCCGGAACCAGATACCTGTCCTCTATTAACGCAATTGCTTTCTCAATCGCCTCTCCCATCGGCGTATTGCCTGTTGCCGTTAACGGCTGCAGAGAAATCTTCTCTACATTTTCCAGCGGTTGCAGCACTTCGACATTCTGACCGAACGTGATTACGCAAAGCTTGATTTGTCCTCTTGCACCCTCCACATGGGCCAATGTATGGAGCATCTCTCTGAGCGCCACGTTTACCGTATCGATCTTGGCGCCGTGCATACTGCCGCTTGTATCTACGAGCAAAAAGACAGGCAATGGCCTTGCTTCTTGGATGACAAAGTTGTTCAGGTTCATCCCACACCTCAATAAATAGTAGATTTGTACCTATACCGGTAAATTCGACATATTTTTAATATAGTCTTTTTGACTCAGTAACATTGTTCCTTTATCCCTAGTTCAACATGAATTGTCACATTCCTCCATTAACTAACAAATACCTCCAATAGATTTTATGGAGGTAATACCATAATAATTTTACATAATTACAATTATATTATTGTCTATTTCAGAACGTCTGGGGTCATGTCTTAGCAACAGCAGATAGATAAGCCGTCAATTAGTTTCATAAAATTATCCCCTTAATAATTTCCCCCTTAATTATCAACAAAAAGCATAAGAACCCGAGCGATTGAGATAGCAATCGTTCGGGTTCTTCGTATACTGTTGACTATAACGGTTTCCCTTTATTACATTACATTCATGTGAGAAAATACGCTTATTTCGGCTAGTTGTTGCTGATGTTTAACACCAATTTAGCACCAACGCCCAAAAACAACCTCTGTACCACTCACACCAATAAACTGTACCATTCAAAGAACCTCTATTTATAAGGAACTTAGGCACCTGTATCATTCCGCACCAACAACGCCACACTCTCCACATGCCCCGTATGCGGGAACATATCCACCGGCTGCACTTCCTTCACCTCATACCGCTCCGCCAGCACCTTCAAATCCCTCGCCAACGTAGAAGGATTACAAGACACATAAACCACACGCTCCGGCTGCATCTCCAAAATCGTCGTCAACAACGCCTCATCACAGCCTTTGCGCGGCGGGTCAACGACAATCACATCCGCTCGTATGCCCTTCTCCTTCCACGCAGGAATAACAACCTCAGCAGGTCCAGCCTCAAACGTCGCATTCTCCACGCCATTCAACTGTGCATTCCGATTCGCATCCGCAATCGCTTCCGGCACAATCTCCACACCGTACACATGCTTGGACTTCTGCGCCAAAAAGAGCGAGATCGTCCCGATGCCGCAGTACGCATCAATAACCGTTTCCGTTCCAGTCGCACCCGCATACTCCAGCGTCTTGTTGTACAGCACCTCTGTCTGGGCAGGATTGACCTGATAAAACGAACGCGCCGAAATGGCAAACTTGATCGGACCGATATAATCATAAATCACGTCGCTGCCCCAAAGCGTCACGGTCTTTTTGCCAAAAATGACGTTGGTCTTGTCCTGGTTAATGTTCTGCACGATGCTCGTCACGCCAGCTACCCGTGCGCGAATCGCTTCCAATAGCTGATCTCGCTGTGGAATCTGCTCTTCCGTCGTCACGAGCACGACCATGACTTCCCCCGTCTTGACTCCTACCTTGACCACCACATGACGGAGTAATCCAGTGTTACGTACCTCGTCATATGCCCTGATATTCAGCTTGGTTGCTGCCTGCTTCACTGCTGCAACCGCCTCGTCATTGGCCTGATGCTGGATGAGGCATTCGTTCATGTCGATGATTGAATGGGATTTCTCTGCGTAGAATCCGCCGACCAACGCCCCGTTTTCCTCACCGATCGGTACTTGAGCCTTGTTGCGATAGCGCCATGGATCACTCATGCCGAGTGTCGGATGAACGGTGATGGCCCCTTCTCCATCGACTTGGAAGCCGCCGATTCTTCGCAGATTGTCCCGTACGATTTGCTGCTTGTGACGCAGCTGCTCCTCGTAAGCGAGATGCTGCAACGAACAGCCTCCGCAACGATCATACAGCGGACAGGGCGGCTGGAAGCGATGGGTACTTGCTTCTACTACTTCTGTCAGCTTGGCAAAACCGAAGTTTTTCTTCACATGATCGACGCGAGCATGCACTCGCTCTCCTGCAAGTGCGCCATCCACGAACAGCGTATATCCTTCAATCCGGCCGACTCCTGCTCCTTCGTGGTTGAGTCCGGTTATCTCCACTTCCACGGTTTGTCCGACACGTACAGGGACGTCCAGCTCCACTTTGGCTGTCGGGTGCGGACCGCGCCGCTTCTTTGTTGTCTTCGCCACTATCTTTTGCTCCTTTTGTCTTGCTCTATATTCCTCGCCTGCTTGGCTTTTCGATCCAGGAAGCATGCAGGGATGCTCAGCGTAAAGCGGCATCCCCACGGCTATTGCTATTCATTTTACTATCTTCTTACGGGACGAACAACTCGATATGCCCCGGCAACGCTTCCACGACGCAAGGCAGCTGTCCGCCCAGCTCACCGTCCAGATTGAGCTGAACCGTCTCTCCGCTAGGTGACGTGGCTTTGATGTAATCTGCTTGGAAATACAGGATGTTCGGGTCCTTCAGGTGCTCGCCGCGAACCGCCTGTGTCGCCAACCGAATAAACTCCGCAATGTTCGTCTTCTTCACCACGATGACGTCCAGCTTGCCGTCGGACAAATTCGCTTCTGGAGCGAGCTTGTCGAAGCCGCCTACCGAGTGGCTATTAGCGATGAGGAAGACCATGATTTCTTCATCCAACAGCACTTCTTTGCGGCTCTCCAGACGAACACGGATCGGGTGCAGCGACGGCAGCTTTTCCAATCCCTTGACGTAATACGCCATTTGGCCCAGTAGTGTTTTCAGCTTGCTCGGGACCTCGTACGTCAGATTCGTCAGTGAGCCGCCACCCGCGATATTCATAAAATAGCGGTTGTTGATGCGTCCCAGGTCAATGCGTTTCTTTTTGCCCTTGGCGATAATCTCCGTGGCACTTGTGATCGATTTCGGTATTCCTACTGCCCGGGCAAAATCATTGCTGGTTCCTGTGGGGATTATTCCTAGAGATGGACGTGCTTTCTGCTCAGCCATCCCATTTACAACTTCGTATATGGTTCCATCTCCACCAGCAGCCAGGATGACGTCAAAACCGCGAGCTACTGCACGAGCAGCTTCTTCGGTTGCATCATCTTCCCCTCTGGTCGCATAGCATGAAGTTTCGTATCCGGCCGACTCCATTAAATCGAGGATATCCGGCAATCGCCGACGCACGATTTCCCGGCCGGAGCTTGGATTGTAGATTAATCTGGCTCGTTTCAAGGCAGATCCCTTCTTCCTTCACTCGCTCACATGGGTACTCTCTTCCATCATATCCTGTATAGCCATTTTTGGGAATCGCTATGCTGAATGTAGCGTGATAATATAGAAAAAGATGGAAAACAAGGAGATAGGGGAGACGCTTGTGAAGAAGATTATCGTGGGAGTAGATGTGGGTGGCACTGCAATCAAGATGGCTTTGCTTACGCCAGATGGCGAGCTGGTGACAAAAGTGCAAGAACCGACGCCTGTTGCAAACGGCGAGGATGGCATATTGCAAAAAATCACAGACATGTCCCGTGAGCTTCTTGGGCAGCACGATTATTCTCTTTCGCAAGTCTGCGGAATCGGTGTAGGTGTACCCGGCCCTGTCGATGGTGCGAGAGGAATCGTCTTCCAAGCGGTGAATCTTCACTGGCGCCGACCCGTTTTATTGAAGGAAAAATTGGAAGCCCTTACAGGCCTGCCTGTCGCAGTCGATAACGATGCGAATGTAGCAGCGCTCGGTGAAATGTGGCAGGGTGCAGGCCAAGGTGCGCAAGACCTCGTTCTCATCACGCTCGGCACGGGTGTAGGTGGAGGCGTCATCTTGAATGGAAAGGTCATCCATGGCATCAATGGTGTGGGCGGCGAAATCGGTCACATAACCATGACGCCGGATAGCGGTGCCCCCTGCAATTGCGGCAAAAAAGGCTGTCTCGAAACATACACATCTGCGACCGCCATCATCCGCGAGGGGCGCTTGGCTGCTACGAACGGAACAAGCCCGGCACTTGCCGCTGTACTCGCCTCCAAAGGAGACATTGCCGCCAAGGATGTCCTCGAAGCAGCGGTAGCGGGAGACACAGCTGCAATAGCCATTACCGATCAAGTGGCGCTCTATCTCGGTCTCGCTCTGTCTCATTTGGCGAATGTACTCAATCCCGCGAAGTTCATGATTGGTGGAGGCGTAGCCGCAGCAGGTGACTTCCTCTTTTCCCGAATCCGTGAATCATTCAAACGCTTTGTTCCTTTCACCTACGTCGTTGAGTCTACAGAGATCGTTCCTGCCAAGCTCGGCAATGACGCTGGTGTGTACGGTGCAGGCTGGTTAATCCGCTCGCAAATGGACGAAGCCTGATCTCCCATTCTATAAAAAGAAAGGACGCTCCTGCGCGGATGATCACAGCATGAGCGTCTTTTTGGTATCATCTAGGAAGAAGCCTGCCGCGGTGCCAGCTCTGGTTCGCCGCCTTTCCCCGAAACAATCAGCGCAGCCCCGACAAGCACTGCGCATCCCCCCAATAACTGAAGCAGACTAAAAGCTTCACCAAACAACAACGCCGAAAATCCAAAGGTGACGACAGGCTCCAGCGTACTTAGCACCGACGCTTTCGTTGACCCGATCAATTGCAAGCCACGGAAGAAAAAGCTGATGGCCACCACCGTCGAAAACACAACGATTCCCGCCAGCGCCCACCATCCTTGTATCGTAAAAGATAGATCAATACCTCCGTCCTTTTGCGCAATGAAAAAGGTAGAAATGGCGGCGAACAGGGCTATGTACGCAGACGTCACATAAGACGAAACCCCTTTTACCACCCGATTCCCCACGACAATATAAACGGAATAAAACACCGCCGCGGATAAGGCCAACAGAACGCCCATCGGCCTAATCCCGCCAAACGACAAGCCCAGTACAAGTCCCAGACCGACGAGCGTGATCAGCATGGCGATGACTGTCTTTTTGGTCAGCTTCTCCTTCTCGACGAAGTAACTCAGCACGGCCACAAACACAGGAAAAGTGTACAGCAGCAAGGCAGCCATCGATGTCGGGATGTACTGAACCGCAGAGAAAAAGCTGAGCGATTGCAGCGTATACAAGATCCCACCGAGACAAAACATGGCGAGCACCTGTCTTTTCTCCAAGCGAAGCGACTCCTTACGCCAGAGCAACAAGCCGAAAAATAAGGCAGTAGCCAATAAAAACCGTAAAAACAAGAGCGTCGAAACAGACACACCCGCTTCGTAGGCGTACACAGCGAAAATAGACATGACGCCAAAGCCAGCAGCCGACCCAAATACATACAACACACCTACATACAGCGGATTCACAACATTTCACCAGCTTTCTCGAAATGGCAGCGACAAGAGACGTGGCAGGGCAGGGACCATACAAGCGATCAGTGCTGTAATCCCGCCCCTTCTCTACGGAATACTCGCGACGCGAGAAAAATAGTGAAGACCACATAGACAAGCGACGAGCCAATTCCCATGAGCGCATGCATCGGGTCGACCTTGCCATAAAACACTTCCTTGCACAGTGCCACACCATTGAAAACGGGCATCACGTAGTAATGCTCGGGGATGTCGACGGGACTTACTGGCATCAGCATGTACGACGGAACCATTGCCAAAAAAATGACCGCACTCATGTACGTCTGTCCCTCTTTAAACGACTTCGCAATCGTACTTAGAACAAGCTCCAGCCCTGCAAAGAGTGCTGCCAGCAGCAGGATGGTCACGATGAGCACAAAGAGCGTGAAGGGCGAGAAAAACGCGAGTGTAAAATGATCTCCCTCTGTCCCCATGGGCCCAAGACGCATGGCCAGCGTAACAGAAATAAGTGACGCCACTGCCCCCATTGTACTCATGATCATGACAGCCAACAGCTTTGCAGTGAGGATGTGCTTGGCATCAATCGGTGCAGTCATTAGTGATTCGAGCGTTCCCCGTTCTTTTTCACCCGCTACGAGATCGTTCGCTGCGGCCATTCCCCCAGATGCCAGCGACACCACGAGCATCAACGGAATAATGCCAGCCAGCATCCCTCCCGACTTCCTTTCCTCCGAGGCTGCATTTTGATAGGTAGAGACAATCGGTTGAATCGTCTGCTCGGACAAGCCCGCTTGGTTCAACCTTGTAGCTACCACTTGTTTGCTGTACGCTTCTATCGTCTGCTCGATCAACGTACGTGCATAGACGGATTTTTGATTGGTGGAATCGTAGGCCACCGATAACTGAGCTGTTCTGCCCGCCGCTATCTCTTCGTCGAAGCCTGCAGGAATTGTCAAAATAGCACGCAGCTGCCCCGCCTGCAATGCTTGCCCCGGATCGGGCGGCTCCAGGATTTGAACGCCCGGATTTTTTTGCAAAGCATCAATCAACAAGGATGAGCCTTGAACGACTAACGGGACATACTCCCTCGCTTCTTTTTCCACATTGCTATAGGACGTCCCGAGCAAAAAGAATACGAACGGAATGACGATTACCGGGATTAGCAACGTCCCCATCCACGCCTTGCGATCGCGAAACAAGTCCATCAGTTCTTTTTTCAGTACGGTCCAGATGACAGGCGAGCCCATTAGCCTTCGCTCCCTTCCACGACAGCCATGAAAATGTCGTCCAGATCATCTGTCCCAAACTGCTCGCGCAACGAATCCAAGCCTCCGGCAAATCGAAGCTTGCCCTTGTGCATGAGAGCAACCCTTTTACACAGCTTGTTGATCTCGCCCATGTTGTGACTGGAGAACAGGATCGTCTTCCCTTCAGCTTGCAGCCTTCTGACCATTCTTCGAAAGATGGTGGCAGCCGTCACATCGAGACCTGTCGTCGGTTCATCCAGCAAAATGACGTCCGGATCGTGCACAAGCGTCCGGGCGATCGCTACCTTTTGCTTCATTCCCCGGGAAAAGGCACCGACTCGCCTGTCGATAAATTCGTCCATCGCAAGCATCCGACTCAGACTGCAGGTCCGCTCCTGAAGCCTCGCTTGGTCCAAGCCGTATAAACGCCCGAAGTAAGCAATATTTTCCCGCGCTGTCAAACGGCTGTACAGACCCACATCTCCCCCGAACAAGATGCCGATTCGGCGCCGCACTTCAAGCGGTTGCTGTCGGACGGAAAACCCACTAATCTCGATGTCTCCCTCTGTTGGTGACAGGATCGTCGCCATCATACGCATCGTGGTTGTCTTTCCTGCACCGTTTTCCCCCAGAAGACCGTATACCTCACCTGCTTCCACGCGAAACGATACACGCTGGACCGCTGCGATCTCCTTGAATCGCTTGCTGACATCTTTGACCTCAATCAACAGCAGCCCCTCCTCTCTCGTTTTTCACTAGAATCGTACCTTCAGCAAGTACGAGGCCCGCTTTTCCCCCTGAAAGGTCACCTGTACGACACCCGTACGCCCGCGCAAAACTCGCGGAATGGCACCACTGACATGAAACTCCCGCCGCTCCTCGTCAACTCGTGCAACAGACACGGAGCCGGGAGGTGAAAATACCTTGTCGCCCTCCAGTGTGTAAAACGACAGGGTGATCTCTCCTGCTTGCCCATGTGCCTCTCCCGAAAAACGAATGATCTCCATCATTCCCGACACAGCTGATACTCCCGTGAGATCAAAAAGCGGGTGTCGCAGGTTCTCCAGCACCTGGCCTTTTTTCCAGTCCTGCAAAAACGCATCAAACTCCTGTACAGCAGCCATCCACGCAGTTGAGGAAGTCGCCGGGATACTCGAAGGCATCGCACCAAACACAAGAGCTGCAGAAGTCATCAACAGTGGCAACCAAATAGAAAACATGCTAATTACCTCCAATAATTGGTTGCCCTTAGCATGCCCTCTGAAAAGTTTCCCGTATGTGCCATCTGCGAATCAGAATCTTTTGACTTTAAAAACCCTGGCTCTCCAATCCTACAGGGGATAACGCTCTTTCCACTTCGTCAGAGAAAAGTCCTCGAACAGAGCGACGAAAGCCTCGGTATCGTTAATATAGTGACGGGTTTCTTTTGCCTCAGGATGCTTTTCCAGAAAAAGAGTCGCGACCAGATGGCTGACAGGAACACCTTCTGCTTCTTGATCGTAAATGCCCCGCTCAGCGAGCACCTTTCCAAAATAGCGTACATAGGTGACGGTTATTGTTTTTTCCTGACCATTTTCTTGCCACGTAGCAATGGAACGGTCGAATGTATCAGACGGTGAACCACCTTTTCCAGGTGCCACGCTTTCTCCTGCAACAGAAACGAGCTTCATGCACTTCCATCCTCCTTTTTCTTCCTGTACGTTCATTATAGGGGAGAGTGGAAATTGTTACAAATGATGTACAAGCTATTCCGCCTGTTGTATAATCAATTTACAAAATTTGTAAAATGCGAGGTGTTGCCTTTATGAGCTATTGGGCAAAGAAAGTCGTTGTGCTAACAGGTGGCACAAGCGGATTGGGACAATATTTGCTAAGTGAACTGACAAAGCAACATGCAAAAGTATTAGTGATTGGAAAACGCTCTTACGACCAGATAGAAAATCGCGAGGAGCTGTTCGAAAAATCCGGCAACAGCTATTTCTCCTATGATTTGCAGAATATTGATCAACTCTCGCAGCTTGCCGACAGTCTCAAAGCTGTGCACGGCTATGTGGACGTCCTGATCAATAACGCTGTTCATTTTGACGAGATCCCTTTTTCCGAGCTAACCAAGGACCACTTGTATAGTCATTTTGACGTCAATGCACTTGCTCCCTTGTTCCTCACCAAGCATTTATTGCCAGCCATGCATGAGCGCAACTACGGCCGGATCGTCATGATCAACACGGAATCCGCTCTGCAGGTCAAGCCTCATTTACTCTCCTACTCCGTCAGTAAAGCAGCGTTACTCACAATGACGCGCGCACTTGCCCAAGACTTGCGCGGAACCTCCATCACCGCCAATTCCTTGCTGCTCGGCCCTCTCTTGACACCAGACAACGAAGAATACTTGAACGAAGCAGCACAAAAGAAAAACCTCAACGTGGAGAATCTTGTTGAGGAAGCGATGAAAAGAACGTATCCGTATTGTACCAGCACGAAATATACCCCCATGGAGGCGGTCCTGTCTGTATTGACGACCTTGTGCAGTGACCATACAGCCTCGATCAACGGCATGGCTTGGCGCATGGACAGCGGCAGCCTCTCCACCATCTATTAATCTACTTTTTGACAAACGACCACTATCGAGTAGCAATCAGGATTCAACGCTTTCTCTTCCCAGCCGTCAAAGAGATGGAGCAGCGTAAATCCGTTCAGTGCTAATGTTTTCTCGATTTCCTGCGGGTACGTATAGCGCAAGTCGATTGTGGTTACTCTCTCTTCTTGCAGCTCATCCTGATCATAGAAACGGCGAATGGTTTTGTAATGCTGGATTTGGTTAATCGGATCATACTCCATTTTGTAAAAAATTTGCACATTCCGATTGTTATGATCCACAATCGTATGGTCATACTGCTCTTCTGCCGGCTGCAGCAATTCATCCGCAGACGGAAAGCGTGTGTTAAAAATGAAGGTACCGTTTGGAGCCAATACGCTATGTACCGATTTCAACAGCTCTTCCTGATGCTGATTGGTTAAAAAATGCTGAAAAACGTGGCCCACCATATAGACAAGGGGTGACTTCATCGGGACATCCAAAGCCCGACAATCCTGACGAAGCCATGAGACAGACAAGCCTGGCTTTGTTTTTTCTTTTGCACGCTCAAGCATTCCCTCATGGACGTCGATGCCGATCATCGTGTACCCGGCTTCTGCCATTGGCAATGTCAATCGACCCGTTCCACACCCCAAATCCATAATGGGCCTGTCGCCGACCTGTATTTTACCCGCCCAGTCTCGCAAAAACGGGAGCTCGGCAGTCCCATTGTTTTCCACGTCATATAATAATGGGTCTTCATATTCCTCCAAACTCCATGGAACACTCACGATGCCAATCCCCCTTTTATTGCCTTCGAATCGTAACCTCATTGTACATGGTCGATAGACTTGTTTCCAGATTATGTCTCTATTTGTACCTTCGCATCCTTTTTATACAGGTGACCATATACCCGATGGCAGAAAATGCCGGCCAAAATGATGATTCCCAATCCGTCTGCAAGCCATACCCCAACTGCCCCATATCCGGCCTTCACAGCAAAATATGCGAGCGGAAGAACGATTCCATAGGAGCAAATCGCATAGACAATGCTTGGAACCCCTGTATCCAATAATCCATCCAATACAGCCAGCATCGCATATTGAAGCCCATAAAACAGATAGATGCCCAAATGTACCAGCATAATGTTGAAGGCGATCTGATACACGTCTGAGCCTGGCGTTATGGAAAACGGCATAAAGATTAAATCAAGCAGCAGGAAGGCGACGATGCCCACGACGATGGTACTCGTCATGACGATTTTGACCATTCGCCACACCACTCCACGAAGCTCCTTCCCTTCGACCCCCGCTCCGATTTGTTTGGAGATGATGATGGTGGTCACCGTTCCAAAAGCCTGTGAGAACATATACATAGTGCTTGAAATCAGGTCCGTTACGTGATTGGCGGCTACCATCGTAACTCCGCCCCATCCTACAAATAAAACCAAAATGTACGACGAGAGCCAGTCATTTAATCGGGTGAATCCCGCAGGCGTTCCTTTTTGAAACATCGTTTTGTAAAACTGCCAGTCGATCTTGACTTCCCAAAACCGCAACAAATTTTTCCCTTTTAATAATCGGTTAACGAACACAAAGGCGACGAATAGCATAGCCCAGCGCGAAATCAAAGTGGCCCAAGCGGAGCCCTCTACTCCCAATGCAGGAAATCCCCATTTTCCATAAATCATGATCCAGTTCAAGAACAGGTTGAGCAAATTCCCGATGATGACCGCATATACACCAATCACTGGCTTCCCCTGAATATTCGCTGTCTGCGACAAGCAGAAGTACGCCAAGTGCGGCAAAAACGCCCATTGCAGAATCGCCATGTAATCCTGTCCGACTTGACTTACCTCTACCGGCTGTTGGAAAAACAATAGAATCGTCCCGGTATGATAAGTGATTCCATATAGCACCAGCATAAAGACAGGGGTGAGCAACATCGTCATCCAAAAATACGAGATCATTTTGCCATCAGAAAGCTGTTCCTGATTCAAGCGCCCGACCAACGGCGTATAGATAGAGAGAATGCCCAGGAAAAATGTGACCACAACATTATAAAAAATACCGATCTGTCCAACGCCGCCTAACTCTGCCACTCCTAACGGCGCGACCATGAGACTGTCTACAATCGTAAAGCTGAACTGAATCATGTAATTCATCAAAATCGGGAACGTCAGCTTTAGCACGTGTGCAGTTGAGGTTTCTTTTTGCAGTTCATATGACATGGTTGATAGGTCTCCTTCATCGTCATTAACGAAAAAGCGGAAAGACAACGGCCTCTTCCAGCCGCCTCCATCCGCTCCCTTCCGTACCTTACTCCCATTTCAAAAAATAAAGCTGTCCAAAATGCGACCCTACCACCAGGATATCGTTATGGGTAAGTAGTGGCGCGGAATGAACGCCTTGCGGAAATGTCTTGTCCCACAATAGCTCGCCGGTTTCATGGCATAAGCAGCGCAATATTCCGTCATAACCGGTATAGAGGTAGGAGCCGTCTGGAAGCGTCGTTATGCAAGTCCATTTGATTTTGGCACCGATGTAAGACTTCCAGCACAGACTACCGTCTTGCAGATTAAAGGCATAGACATAGCCATCGTCACTGCCGATGCAAACATCTCCGTGCATCCCGATCGCTGGGCAGGAGACGACCATTTCGTCCGTCTCATAGGACCACAACGGTAGGCCAGTGTCCATATCCACCGCAAAAATATGTTTATCAAACGAGCCGGACACACATATTCTTGTGGCGTAATCCAAAGCGGCTGTCGTATCGATAAAGTCTGTACGCGTATGTCGCCAAAGCTCTTTCCCGTCAGGATTCAGACAAACCAGAAATACATCGACACCAAAAATGATGTTGCCGTTATCGCATAACGACGGGGAGCTGTAGATGCATTCTTCGGGAGACTCTACTTCGTAGTAGATTTTCCAGACAAGTTCTCCAGAATCCAGACAAAAAGCGTACATATGCTGGTCATAGCAAGCTGCGTATACACGGTTTCGTTTCGCATCAATGGTGGGAGTGCCATGAAACAAGCCGCCCGCGCGATAAGACCAAAGCAGTCTTCCATTCCCGTCTATACGACGCAGCACATGATCCTCGCAGCCAATGACAAACGAGCCGTCAGCTTGTACAGCAGGCGAGCTATATACAGGCCCTTCTGTACGAAACTTCCATTTTTCCTGGAAGGTATGCAAATCAAAGCTGTAAATATAGTTGTCCCAGCAGCCGGCAATCACCAGATCCGAAGCGATCTGCCCCGGGATGCTCCACAGCCGATCTCCCAGATCCTTCTCGGCTACGATGTCGGGACGTTTTTTATAGTCGGCATGCTGACCGAACTCTTGTCTTATCCAATCCTTTTGACTATTTCTCAAAACCAATTGGTTTTTGTACCATGTGCCTGAGAAGTGGGTCTGTAGATCACGAAAAGTGACACGCTCAGCGTTCTGATTGTGTGTATGCAACCTGCATCCCTCTTCTTTCCATAATATGATGGGTATGCTCCAAGACATGGCCTGCCAATCGGCGAAGTGAATCTCTTAAATAGACATGCCTTCCATTTGTGACCAGATAGCGATTCATGGGATCATCCGTCATGGCGACAAGCTGTAGGACATGTTTTCGGATCGCTTCAAACATCGTGATGGAATACTCAATGGGCAGCCTGTCATACGGCAAGGCAGACTGCCAAACATCGAAGTCCAGTACGTTGGAATGAAACACACGCCCCGGCTCAGCCAGCGTCATTTTGATGCGCATCAAGCTCGTCAAATCCTCTTCTATCAGATGATGAACTTCTTGACGGATACTCCATTCTTCTGTATCGCTTTTCTCATCGAGCTGTGCGACCGTTACCCCCTCCACAGCACTGTGCAGGGAGTGAATCCCCTGTTCGTACAGCTCCAGGATGCGCTTGTCACTCAAAGCCTTCGCTTCTTTAAACATCAGCTTGTAGCCTTCTGGATCGTAGACAACCAGCGCATTTTCCCATTCGTAATTCATTTCGTAAAAGGAAGCGCCTGCAAGCTTGCATTTTCCCTTCATGGCCTCTGTCAGGCTCGTATGGAAATAGATCAAGTCCTTGGCAGGCATCGGCCGAAACAAATTGGTCCCTTCCCAATCCTGATCCAGCTCGGCGAGCACAAGCGTATGCCCGCCATAGCTGATCAATGCTTGCTGTTCCTGACACGAATGGACTTCGAATCCGATCTGGCGATAAAAGTGCAAGCTACGATCCAGTTTTCCTGCACGCAAACACGTTTTTGGCTCCATGATTGTGCACTCCTTGCGCTTCTATTGAATCCCGCCACCATCGTGTTCAGATATTTCCAGCTTGTAGCCGTTAGGATCATAGAAATACACCGAGCGGGAGGAATGATAATGGACGTAATCATCGTAAAAAAGCTCGACACCAAATGCTTTTAGACGATCCATCACGTTTTCAAAATCCTCCACGATCAAGCCAAAGTGTGTAATCTCCAAGCCTTCGTTCTCCTGGCCAACACCCTCTGCGTATTCATGCATGCACAGGAAAAGACCCGTATCATTGCCGACAATTGTCCAGCGCGTCAGCGTTCTCATGCCCGCTTCCTTTTTCTCGAAACCAAATACACGCGAGTAAAATTCGATGCTTTCTTCCAGATTGCCAACGTCCATCTGGATATGATCAAAGCGCTTTATGCGAATGGGTTGAAGGGTGGTTGCACTATGCATGACTAGAGATCAACTCCTTATGATCATCTTGCAAAATTCCGGCCGATTCCCACGCATCCAGATAATCCTGGTAGAAGGAGAGAGATGCATGGCCCATAAGTTTGGCCAGATTATACCCGTTGACACCTGCACCAATGTTTTGGTTGTCCATTCTCAATGTCGTTTGATACTCGGCCAGAGCTTCTTCTTCCCTTCCGAGCTTTTGCAGGCAATACCCCACCATGAATTGGGATTCGATCAGGCGAGGCAGACGAATTTCTCTGGCCTTTTTATACATGTCCAGAGCCTTGTCGTAGCGGTCTGTCTCCATGTAAACCTCAGCCATTTCCTGATACGAAATGCTCCAATAAGGATCAAGAGCGATCAATTTCTCACCCGCCTGCTCGGCCTTATCGTAGTCACGGGACAAATACAGATATTCCTTCAGTTCTGATTCATGAACGGTTTTGATCGCATCCGTCCTGATGACTTCTTGCATCGGTGTCTTCGCTTCCGTTTGACTGGCATACATGAACGCTTTTTCCATTGCCTGGCGCGTGCCTGTAACATCATGATTCTCAGCCGGAATCATCGCATATGCACGATAGAAGGTGGATAGGGCAATGCGATTTCTAAAGTCCCCTGAAGCTTCAATGCTTTTGGCGGTTTCCTGCCCCAAGCGAACAAACCAATTATGTAAATCCGTGCCGACAGACCCTGTTTTCATCTCCCACACAATCGCCAAGCCGGCTGCGGAAAGTCTAGTCGTTTCTGGCAAATTTACCGCTTCGATAATTTCCTTGATTTTCGTAAATTCAAAATCTCGTTTTTCCGCAGCGTTGGCGCGGTTTTTCAAAATGAAAGACAGCATGTAATAATTATGCTTTTCGTACGGGAAAAGACGCTCTGGATTAATCTTCGCAAAAACCTTTTCTGCCAGTTGGAAGCGCGATACGGCAGTCAAGCAATTCGCCAAATTTACCTTTTGAATTTCTGTTAAGTATTCCAGCTCATCGTAGAGCCATTTGACTTTTTTCATAGGGCCAGAAGTCTCGTAATCCAATGCTTCGATAGCTTCAACCGTTAACCCGGTCTCCATCGCTACTTCATAGAGAACCGAAGATTCCATGACTTGTCCAATGTAATAGGGGACTTGATCGAAGTTGTGGATAGCGAGGGCTTTGCAAACACCGCGGGTCCAGTTGCTTTGATGATTGCCCGATTCTTGAAAGTGGAGGATGGAAGAAACAAATGCATGCTGCTTATCCATATATGATTCACCTTCTTTTCGCGTGGTTAAAAAAGTTAAAAAATCAGGGTAATAACTTGGGAAAACGGACCCTATTGAAAATAGAGTCCGTTTTTGGTGGAGCGAAAACGATTAAACTTCAACTTTGAAAAGAGCAGGTTGTTTTTTGTAAGTTACGCTAGTGAACTTTAACATTTGGTTCCCCTCCTTTTTCTGTTTTCATTGCATGCAACACCCAAAATATAACATTACTACCAAAAACAGTAAATAAAATCATATCGACACTATACGCTACGCTCAGACATAAGTCGCCTCTTATTTACAAGGAAAGTTGTAGAATCTCTCAACAGCCTTATGTATACATTCCTGAACGATCATTGGAAAACCACTGGGTTTATTTGTCTGTTACACTAAACATGACAGTTTCCGCTAGCGAAAAAAAACTCGAATTTTATTTCGTATTCCTGTCAGAAATTCCGTGAACCAGAAGTCTATACAGTAACTCAACAATTTACGAGGGGTTTTTGCGATGGATCATTTGGTTATCAAGCCTAAGACATTTGAGGAAACAGAACAGACACAGGACGAGGCTTTGGTAGAGCGGGCAAAAGCCGGAGATCAGGAGGCGTTTGGCGAGCTGGTCAGACGTCATCGCTCCAAAGTATACGGCTATGCACGTTCGTACACACAAGAAGCCTTTCTGGCAGAAGACATCGTTCAGGATGCTCTCATTCGCGCCTTTTTGCACCTGGGCACACTGGTGGACAGCAGACGCTTCCTTCCCTGGCTGCACCGAATTGTGCGTAATCAGGCGTATACGCGTCTGGCGAAGGGATCTCAAAAAAGGGAGACAGTCTTCTCCAGCCTGGGTAAACAAACGAGTGAGCAGGAACCAACTGATTGGGAAGACCTCGACAGTATCCTGCACCGACTCGGGCGCACTTGGTCACCCACAGCGCAAAACATCAATCCCGAGGAGGTCATGGTGCGTCGTGAGCTGTTTGAGACAATCACGAGCCTGTTGTACTGCCTCAACCCCCGGGAAAGACGCATCGTGGAATCTCACTTTTTTGACCATTTGGCCCCTCATGAGATCGCCCACATGTTCCAGATGTCTCAGGCGAATGTCTACCAAGTGCTATCTCGTTCTCGCAAAAAGCTGATTCAGGAGAAAACTCGTGTCGTTGTTGATCAATACATGAAGACGAGAAAGGTTGCGGGGAGTATGAAACAAGCAATATTGAATAAACCAGAGGCATTCACTTTGCCTACTTGGGTTACTTGCGCAGCGGCACTATACGGCTTGGTGGAATCAACTGAACGGAAAATGTCTTTACCCATGATCCTTGGATTGAGTGGGCATGCCTTTCGCCTGACGATCGTCCCTGAAACGATCCACATTGCGGGACCGACGATGTTTCACTTTCAACGGGTCTTGCAGCAGGGCTTGCGAAACATGGGCTTTGAATCTCGTGCCGTGACCTCTTATCACCTTAGCTGCGCACCAAGCGTTAACGCCAATCAAGTCGATTCTTCGCTGCTCAGTCCGGATGCACGTGCGAAGCGCCAGCTATCTGCCCAGTTGCCGGAAGCATTGGAGCTGATCCACCGTTCCATCGACAAAGGCAACCCGGTGCTTGCTTGGGACCTGTTCATGCCAGAGTTCGGCTTGATCTACGGCTATGATGATGAGAAAAGAGTGTTTTATGCAGGAGACAACTGCCGTAACGACAGCACCATCCCCTATGAAAACTTGGGACGTGGCATCCTCGAGGAGTTATTTGTCCTCGCGATCGACCGTACACTCCCGATCGATCAACGTACGATGCTTGCAAGCGCCATCCAGGCAGCACTCGTTCACTATCGCGGAGAAGAGCCTCTGGACCTAAGCTGCGCAAATGGCCTGGCTGCTTATGCAGTCTGGCTGGAAGCCTATGAAAAGGGAACCATTGAGCCAAATGGCAACTCGTATACGACTATTGTTGCAGCGAACGCACGACGAAATGCTTCCCTATTCTGGAGCGAAATCGTGGAGACGTGGACAGATGCTGTGTTAGATGAGATTCGCCCCTTGATGAAAAAGGCGGCTAGCTTGTACGGGGCGATTGCAGATGACTACGATACCTTAAGCATGCTCTTCCCGTTCCCGGCTGGTGGAGAACCGAACGATACGGAGCAGGGCAAGCAGGCCATCGCGTTGTTGCAAGCGATTGAACGAAATGAGCGTGAGGCTGTTTCTTTGTTGGAGAAAATGCATGCGGGGCTTGCTGACAATCAGTAGAGAATATTGAATCCGAAAAGGAAAAAAGAGCGCAATCTGCAAACCGCGTTCTTTTTTCCTTTCTACCATAGGTGTTACGATTATTCCTCTTCTTCGTATTCTCTCCATACCATTTTTCCGGTTAATGCATCTATGCTTGGCCAACCTTTGCTCATATCCAGCGTGTAGACGAGGGAGAGGTGAGGAGCTTTATGCTCGTAAATTTGAACCCACGTGTAGTTCAGCTTTAATGGAATATTTTTGGCAAATATTTCAGCAGCCTGTTGTTCGGTCACGGATGGTTTTAGTACGGGATAAGTACGCCCATTGATTGGCAATGATCTTTCCAATTGCAGCACTTGGCCTGTTAACACATTGACCACTACCCTATAATACGTATCAACGATAGGCACGCCATGGTGCAAATCCTTAAAGTAGAAGACGTACTTGCCCTCCTCTTCCTCTTCATCATGATCCCGAAGACCTTCCCCATAAATATCGATCATCCAGTCAGCCATCGGAGCAGCTTTGTACGGCTCAACGATTTCTACCTGCCAATTCGTTGCTTCTGCATATGGCTCCATAAAGGCGATCGCTTTTTGCAATGCTTGTTCTTTTGTCAGCGGGACCTCGAGTTCTTCCCTGTATGTATTATTTTCGGTGGTAACAACCTCTCCTGTTGACTTGTCTACGATAAGCGAAACGTATTTATCTAAATAATCGTACCCTTCCGTCCAGTAATGAACGATGAGGTTATCAACCTCGTTCTTCTTATAGGTGGATAACGTATTCATTGAATCTGCCCCATACAAGCTCTCCAAAACTTTTTTTGCCTCTTCTGCGCTTTGCGCAATGAGAGGTTTCGACTGGGGTTTTATCGTAATGTCCTTATGGGTGGTCGCGTTACGCTTTCCATCTTCTTTTTCCGTCCCACGTTTGGCATCAATCTGCTTACCCGTCATTGCGTCATAGATAGGAGAAGTCCTTATTGTATATTCCAAAGTGGGCTTACCGTCTATTCCGTCCCAGACATAGTCAAAATCAAAACGGTCGGGCGTGAAGATTTGCTTTTGAATTGCTTCTGGTGCCAAAGCCTTTTTCGGATCTGGAACACTTATCCCCTGCAAATCGATCGGTTCGTACGATACCTCTACGAGATGTCCTGCGTGATCTGTCGCCACACTTAGGCCATAATCGGTTCCTGCCGTCTCGATCTCTACGCCATTCAGCAAGGCAGGGTAATATACAAACCGGTATACGTCACGCGAATCGTTGGGGTTACTCGGATCAGGCTCCATGGCTTTGGATAATCGGGGCGTTCCTGTCTCTTTTCGTTTATCCCCAAATAGTTCCTGAACAATGGTATCCGCACGTTTCATGATCTCTTCGTCTGTTGCTTTTTCTATTTTTTTGTTCTTCCAATTGTTGATGGAAGCATCCACGCTGATCAATTCTCCGGTTTTTCGATCAAATAATACAATTGCACTGGCGTAATAATCGTCCGGTTTTTGCATTTGCACGTATACTTTATTTTCATCTTGTCCGTCAATTTTGACTCTGCGGTTCGTCAAATCCTTTAACCCGGGCTCCAGCTTCTCTATGGTAGCTATGATCTTATCCGCACCAGCTGGCAGCTCAATCGGGTCTGGTATTACAGCCCATCCTACGCCAAATAACATCACGGTTGCCGCCCAGCTAAACACTGTCGCTCCCCAATTCCTGGTCTCCATGTTACTCCACATCCTATAAGTCTTGTGATTTTGATAAGTCTATTTTACCTTTTTTCCCACTATTTAGCATGTTTTTTAATCGATCAGAAATCCTCTATCGAGCACCCAAAAAAAACAGCACTCTCCTCCTACGAAGAAAGTGCTGCTTGTATATAGTGCCTACAGGCTGTTCAATACTTCCTGAATCAACTTGTTTACCATTCCCGGGTTGGCCTTGCCTTTGGTTTGCTTCATAACCTGACCTACGAAGAAAGCAGCTGCTTTTTCGTTACCGGACTTGAAGTCTGCTACGGCTTGCGGGTTGGAATTGACCGCATCAACGACGATTTGACGCAGTGCGCCTTCATCGCTGATTTGGACGAGCCCTTTTTCCTCGACGATCTGCTTCGGCTCTTTGCCGGTCTCGACCATCTCTTTGAAGACGGTTTTCGCGATTTTGGAGGAAATGGTTCCGTCACCGATCAGCTTGATCATCTCACCCAAGCCTTTTGGTGTCATTTTCACATCCGCAAACACCAGGTTGTTTGCATTGAGGTGCGCCAACAGGTCAACCATCAGCCAGTTTGCTACTGACTTCGGCTCTGCTCCTGTTTTCACTGTCTCATCGAAGAAATCAGCCGTTTCCTTGGAGATCGTAATAACTCCTGCATCATCCTTTGACAAGCCAAACTCGTTCACATAACGCGCCTGACGAGCATCTGGCAGCTCTGGAATCGTTGCGCGAACCGCTTCAATCCACTCTTCGGATATCTGCATGCGAACCAGATCCGGGTCTGGGAAGTAACGATAGTCGTGGGCTTCCTCTTTGGAACGCATCGTCAACGTCTTCTTGTTCGCTTCATCCCAACGACGAGTTTCCTGAACGACTTTGCCACCCGAAGAAACTACCTCGGTCTGACGCTGTACCTCGTACTCCAAGCCCATTTGTACGTTACGGAAGGAGTTCATGTTTTTCAGCTCAGCCTTGGTTCCGAATTCTTCTTGGCCATATGGACGAATCGATATGTTGGCATCGCAGCGCAAGGAGCCTTGCTCCATGCGAACGTCAGATACTTCGGTGTACTGGATGATCGCTTTCAGCTTTTCCAAATAAGCACGTGCTTCTTCCGGTGTGCGGATGTCCGGCTCAGAAACGATCTCCACGAGCGGCACCCCGACGCGGTTGAAGTCTACCAAGGATTCTCCGCCAAAATCGCTGTGCGTCAGCTTGCCCGCATCCTCTTCCAGATGCAGACGAGTGATTCCAATGCGTTTTGTCTCACCGTTTACCTCGATGTCGATCCAGCCATTGTAGCCGATCGGCTGGTCGAACTGCGAGATTTGGTACGCTTTTGGCGAGTCCGGATAAAAGTAGTTTTTGCGGTCGAACTTGGTCTCGCGGGAAATTTCGCAGTTGAGGGCGAGTGCTGCCTTCATCGCGAATTCTACTGCTTGCTTGTTCGTTACAGGTAGCACACCTGGATGTCCCAAGCAGATCGGGCATGTATGTGTATTCGGCGGTGCACCGAACTCAGTCGGGCAGCCGCAAAAGATTTTACTGTTGGTCGATAGCTCGGCGTGAACCTCCAAGCCGATGACGGTTTCGTATTTGCTCATGCTCTTACCCCCTCACCCATTCCGGTTTGCGCTGGAAGTAGCCTGCTGTTTGCTCATACGCATGGGCTACGCGCAATACGGTGGATTCGTCAAACGCACGGCCTACGATCTGCAAACCGATTGGCAGACCGTTTTTGGAGAAACCACACGGTACGCTGATTGCTGGCAGTCCAGCCAGGTTCACAGGAACGGTGCAAATATCCTCCAGATACATTTTCACTGGATCATCTACGTTCTCACCGACTTTGAAAGCAGTAGAAGGTGTAGTCGGATGCAGGATGACATCAAAGTCCGCAAAAATGCTGTTGAAGTCCTGAATGATCAGGGTACGCACCTGCTGCGCCTTTTTGTAGTAAGCATCGTAATAACCAGACGAGAGCGCGTAGGTTCCGAGCATGATACGGCGCTTCACTTCTGGGCCAAAGCCTTGGCTGCGGGATTCCTTGTACAGCTCGATCAGGTTCTCCGCATTGTCTGCACGCACGCCATAGCGTACGCCGTCAAAACGAGCCAGGTTGGACGAAGCTTCAGACGAAGACAAGAGGTAGTAAGCTGGCACCGCATATTCCGTGTGCGGCATGGAAACCTCGCTCCATGTAGCACCCATGCTCTCCAGCTGCTTCAACGCTGCCAGAACAGCATCGCGCACCTCAGGGTCAATCCCTTCGCCGATCAGCTCTTTCGGTACACCAATACGCAGACCTTTTACATCTCCAGTCAATGCAGACAAGTAATCTGGTACGTCCACATTGGCAGAAGTAGAATCATATTCATCATGTCCCGCAATGGCTTGCAGCACATACGCGGAATCCTCTACGTTTTTCGTAACAGGTCCAATCTGATCCAGCGAGGACGCGAACGCTACCAGTCCGAAACGGGAGACACGACCATACGTAGGCTTCAACCCGACAACGCCACAAAAAGCAGCAGGCTGACGGATAGATCCGCCTGTATCAGAGCCAAGCGTGAAGTAAAAATGACGCGCAGCCATTGCCGCCGCCGAACCACCAGAAGAACCACCTGGAACGTAGTCGGTGTTCCATGGGTTTTTCGCTGGGAAAAAGCCGGAGTTTTCGTTGGAGCCGCCCATCGCAAACTCGTCCATGTTCAGCTTCGCTACAATCACAGCGTCAGCTTCTTTTACCTTTTTGGAAACAGTCCCGTCATGAACAGGATCGTAGTTCGCCAAAAATTTGCTCGCGCAAGTCGTGCGAACGTCTTTTGTAACCAGGTTGTCCTTCAGTCCGGCAGGCAAACCGTAGAGAAGACCCAGCTCTTCATTTCCCTTGACCAGACGCTCGTCCAACTGACGGGCATGAGCCAAGGCTCCCTCTTCATCTACATGCAGGACGGACTTGATTTCTCCATCATGCTCCTTGATGCTAGCGATGGAATCCTGCACCAGATCTGTTACCGAAAGCTCTTTTGCGCGCAGGGCGCTATGTATCTCAGACAATCGCTTGTCAAACAGCGACACAGTGGGTTCCTCCCTTCTCGTTATCCAGTAGGTTATTCGAATACAGCCGGTACTTTAAACTGTCCGTCTTCGTGATCTGGTGCGTTTTTCAGCACGTCCTCACGCGGCAGGGACGGTCTGTTTACGTCTTCACGCATGACGTTTTTCACGTCTGTAGCATGGCTGGTCGGCTCAATGTTAGAGGTATCGAGCTCGTTTAGCTTGGCTGCAAAATCAAGAATCGCATTCAGGTCTTTTGTGTACCGCTCCGCTTCTTCCTCAGTGAGCTGCAAACGGGCCAAATTAGCTACGTGTTCTACTTCCTTGCGAGTAATGGCACTCATTCTTTCCACCTCCGAATCGTATCACATAACTTTGATCTTACTTGAAAACAGCAGGTTCAGTCAATTTTCACAGGGATTTCGATAGGGAAAACAAATAATGTTTTCGGCAAAAAAATATTGATCGATTATTAACTAATAATAACTTTGTCCGGCTGTTGAGGTGGGGAGGAAACAGGAGAAAACGCTCAGCTTCTTGTCCCACCCGCTGGGGGATTCACTGCCCGACTCCATGCAAAAAGCGAAACCGCGTCCAAAGTGGTCCTTTCAGGATGTATTTCAGAGGTGGACGCTTAAGAGCGTGTTTCGCTTTTTGCATTGCGTCTCGGTCGGTGTACCAAAGATCTTCGCTTATTTCTCCTGTTTCCTCTACGAGCTGTCAGTGTTAACCGATTTTATAAAGCCTTAAAAGATTGAAGAATGTCATTAGTTACGACAGAGAAGAATATTTCCAGACGTAGCGACTTGTGGAGTCCTACCGAGCGGAGAAGGGATTTGCGGGCAAAAGAAACGCAACGTGCCCCTACGACGAAGCGGCTACCACTTTTGCGGTTCCCCGCTAATCCCTGCGGAGCGGACAGTCCAATCTCCCAGTGGGACGGAGCACTGAGCCTAGTCTGGAAATATTCTTCTCCCCACCGCAGCCACATAACAGGAACCTTAAGTTGTTGCTGTAGTGCCGGGGAGGAAACAGGAGAAAACGCTCAGCTTCTTGTCCCACCCGCTGAGGGATTCACTGCCCGACTCCATGCAAAAAGCGAAACCGCGTCCAAAGTGGTCCTTTCAGGATGCATTTTCAGAGGTGGACGCTTAAAAGCGTGTTTCGCTTTTTGCATTGCGTCTCGGTCGGTGTACCAAAGATCTTCGCTTATTTCTCCTGTTTCCTCTACGAGCTTTCCGTGTAAATCGGGTTTTATAAAGAATTAATAGATTGAAGAACGTAATCAGTTACGACAGAGAAGAATATTTCCAGACGTAGCGACTTGTGGAGTCCTACCGAGCGGAGAAGGGATTAGCGGGCAAAAGAAACGCAACGTGCCCCTGCGACGAAGCGGCTACCACTTTTGCGGTTCCCCGCTAATCCCTTCGGAGCGGGCAGTCCATGCTTCCCCGCGGGACGGAGCACTGAGCCTAGACTGGAAATATTCTTCTCCCCACCGCAGCTCCATCTATTAGAACTACTAAGAAAAACAAGCCCAAGGCATTTGCCCTGGACTGTGCGTCTTCTATCGTTTGCTATTCAGGCTTCTTTTTCGCGAGTGCCTGCCCCATCAAGAGAGGCTTGCCTTTTTCAACGCCTGCCACCCATTCGAGCTCGTTGGATTCCAACAGCAGAATGACGGTTGATCCAAACTCGAACCAGCCCAGCTCCGCCCCTTTTTCATAATGAGGCGCCCCGGCAATTTTCTCGTGGGTTTGGCGACCGTGCTTGATGTTCGTCGTAGCGGTATTGTAGCAGACCTTCACGCTGCCTACAAACAATGCCCCTACTTTGACCAACGCCATATCTCCCAAATCGTCTGTTTGAATATGGGTTACCAGTCGTTCATTGCGGGCAAACAATCTGTCTACGTTTTCGATCCCGAGCTGGTTAACCGGATAGAGTCTGCCTGGCAGATAGCAGTAACAGCTCAAATCTCCCGCTACTGGCATGTGAATTCGGTGGTAGTCCTTTGGACTCAAATAAATCGTGATAAATTTACCGCCGTAATAACGCTTGGCCTCTTCCTCTGAACCACCTAACAGCTCGATCACGCTGAACGCTTTTCCTTTTGCCTGAATCAAGGTACCTTCGCAAATATCGCCTAGCTGCGAAATCGTCCCATCTACCGGGCTGACGATGGTATCTCGATCTGGTGCAATAGATCTAGCCCCTGGCTTCAGGCGACGAGAAAAAAATTCCTTCAGCGTTCGGTATTCCGAAACCGGCTTTTCTATGATGGAAGTATCAATTTGATAATGTCGTATGTATCGTTGGATGGCTAATCGACTAAAGCGAGTAGCAGTAATTTTGCCCATAGTCCGAGACATCGCGTTTTGTGGCAACCGATGAATCAGGCCTGGGAGCAGCTTTTTGCGCATAAGAGATGCTCCTTCGTAAAACAACAATACCCTTACTTTACCACTTCTGCTAACAGCCAGTAAACCCCGCACTATTACCAGAGGTTCATCATTTTCTTCGAGAGTCTTGCTATACTATAATCATTCTAACAAGCTCATTATCAGGAGATATCGGTTATGGTGAAGAAGCTCGATATTACAACGCTCATCAGTCAACATGGTGATATCCTAACGACTCTGTTCGATCATATGTCGGACATGTTCTTTCTCATGGCTGTGGAGCAAGCTGCGGACGAGGAGTATCAGTTCCGCTACGTCCTGATGAATCCATCCGCCATGCACGTTGGACAGCTGTGCGAGGAAGCATACGGAAAAACGTTTGAGGACGTTTATCCCCATGAGAAAGCCAGCTTATTGCAACACATGTACACACAGGCCGTAAAAAGCGGGAGTCCCATCCACTTTACCGCGAATGGAGATGTCATTGGCGAATCCATTCTTTCTCCTATCTACGATAGTAATGGCGTATGTACGCATGTATTTTCCATTACCCGTGATGTTACCGAGCGCACAAACCTGGAGTCACAGCTAACCTATATGGCGTATCACGATGTGCTAACCGGATTGCCGAACAGGCGTCTCCTCTCCGAAAAGCTTCGGCAAGTTCTGAGTGCTGCCCAATCTAAAGAAGAGATGGTCGCTGCCCTCTATCTGGACTGTGACCGCTTTAAAGAAATCAACGATACGTGGGGGCATGACACAGGGGATCTGTTTTTGCAGATGCTGGCTACACGTCTCAAGTCATCCGTTCGAGATGGAGATATCGTTGCACGTCTCGGTGGGGACGAGTTTGTCATCGTTCTGACCGGCATTCACTCCGAACGTCAGGTTGAAAAAATCGCGAGCCGTATCCTACTTGCGACCCAAGAGCCATGGATGATCGAGGGCCGGGCCATCCCGTTTTCGACAAGCATAGGCATTGCGCTCTACCCGGCATCGGCAAACGAAGCCGAACAGCTGTTGAGCAATGCAGACAAGGCACTTTACAAGGCCAAAAATACAGGACGCAATCGATTCACTTTCTTTGATTCAACAGACTACTGACTGTAAAACAAAAACACAGCCAAAACGGAGAACAGCAAGCTCACTATATACAAGATCATGACCGTTTGCTTCGTAGACAACCCCCGGGACATGAGGCGGTGATGGACATGACGACGATCCGCCTGGTACATGGGGGAGCCAGCCAACAGCCGACTGATAATGACCTGAACCGTATCTATAATGGGCAAGCCTACTGCGAGCACAGTCACAATCAACGAAATGAGCGTTGCCCCCTTCATCGTTCCTTCCAATGAGATGACTCCAAGAGCGAATCCCAAAAACATCGATCCCGCATCACCCATAAAAATTTTGGCTGGATAGAAATTAAAGCGTAAAAAAGCGAGTGCCGCACCAGCCAGCGCCACAGCCAATAAAGCTGTTATATCCTGGCCTTTGAGCATTGATAAAAAAAACAAGGTCACCGCTGATATGACAGTAGCACCGGCAGCCAGCCCGTCCACACCATCCAAAAAATTGACCATATTGATCAAGCCCACAATCCACAGGACGGTCATTAGCAAGGAAACAAGGATAGGAAATGAGATATACGTCCCTTCCTCGCCACCTAGCCACAATAAATTGACTCCTCGAAAGCGAATATCCATGAGGAATGTCAAGGTCGCCACCAACAGCTGCACTGTTAGCTTTGGTAATGCCGGAAAATCTTTTTTCTTGGACTTGTACGTATCGTCTACCCATCCGATGGCCACCAGCATAGCCCCGCCAACTGCCAAAACTGCAACCGTTTTTTGCGCCCCTGCAAAAAAAGTTGACACCAGCACAAGGCCCACAAACATCGCCAAGCCACCGGATAATGGGATCGGTCTACTATGTCCCTTTCTTCCCTTCGGCATGTCTAACAGCTTTGTTTTCCACGCCAACCAATCAGCCACTGGCATCAACAAATACACCACAAAAAACGAGGAGAGTCCTGACACGATATAAGTAAACAGCTACCCTCACCTGCCCGCACTTCAATTTGTCTTTAGTGTGGACAAAATGGGAACAAAAAAGCCGCCCCTGTGAAGAGGCAGCCTTTTTTATTGCGGGTATTACATTTTTTCGGAAACCATTTTTGCTTGCGTGAAGAGCAAGAGATAGTCTGGTCCACCCGCTTTGGAGTCAGTACCGGACATGTTGAAGCCGCCGAATGGATGTACGCCTACCAAAGCGCCTGTGCACTTGCGGTTGAAGTACAGGTTACCTACGTGGAACTCTTCGCGAGCGCGCTCCAGGTGCGCACGATTGCGGCTGATGACAGCGCCAGTCAAACCGTACTCCGTGTTGTTCGCGATTTCCATTGCATGGTCAAAATCATTTGCTTTCGTGAATGCTACCACTGGGCCAAAGATTTCTTCCTGCATGATGCGAGCTTGTGGATCTACATCTGCAAATACAGTTGGCATGATGAAGTAGCCGGATTCTGGACCCTTCTCGCCACCTGCAACCAGTTTACCTTCTTTTTTACCGATCTCGATGTATTCGAGGATCTTGTTGTATGCTTTCTCGTCAACAACAGGACCTGTGTAGAAATCGTTGGTTCTGATGTCGCCCACAGTCAGTTGCTTGGTCAACTCAACTACGCGGCCCAGTACTTGATCGTACACGTCTTGGTGAACGATTGCACGGGAGCAAGCGGAACATTTTTGACCGGAGAAGCCGAATGCAGAAGCCACGATGGATTGAGCAGCCAGCTCGATGTCGCACTCGCTATCAACCACGATGGAGTCTTTACCGCCCATTTCTGCAACCAGACGCTTCATCCATTTTTGACCTGGACGGTGTTTCGCAGCCAGCTCGTTGATGCGCAGACCTACGTCACGGGAGCCTGTGAAGCTGATAAAGCGAGTCAGCTTGTGCTCTACGAGGTAATCGCCGATTTCGCTACCGGAACCTGGTACGAAGTTCACAACACCTGCTGGTACGCCTGCTTCTTCAAGAAGCTCCATGAATTTCGCTGCGATGATTGGTGTTGTAGAAGCTGGCTTCAGTACTACCGTGTTACCTGCTACGAGAGCAGCTGTTGTCATCCCTGCCATGATCGCCAGAGGGAAGTTCCAAGGTGGGATTACTACCCCTACACCAAGTGGAATGTAGTACAGTTCGTTGTCTTCATCCGGGATGCGTGGCAAGTCATGACGCTGGGACAGCTTATCCATTTGACGGCCATAGTATTCCATGAAGTCGATTGCTTCTGCTGTGTCAGCATCAGCCTCTGCCCAGCTTTTACCTGCTTCTTTTACAAGCCAAGCAGAGAATTCATGCTTGCGGCGGCGCATAATAGCTGCTGCTTTATAGAGATAGCGGGAGCGATTCGTTGGAGATACCTTTTTCCATGTTTCGAATGTGCTCGCTGCTACTTGGATTGCTTTTTCAGCCAGTGCTTGGTCAGCCTGGGATACAATACCCACTACTTGTTCTTTATTGGAAGGGTTGATGGAGCGGGATTTCTTTTCCGTTGTGATGCGCTCTCCGCCAATGATCAAAGAAAACTCTTGACCAAGTTCACTTTCTACCTTAGCGAGTGCTTCTTCAAATGCCTTTTTATTTTCTGGCAGACTAAAATTAGTAAACGCCTCGTTTTTGAATTCCACTTGCATCTGTGACGCCTCCTTATCGATATCTTCCATGTTTCGGATCACTCATAAAACTTATGCAAGGATCATACCAACCAACAGTTAAAGGCTCGACTCTACTAGTGTTTGCATTTTTGGCGAAAAATCACCGCCAAGATTGGAGAAGTATTGTGAACATTTTTGTCTACATATCGTTCAGCATTTAACACATTTGTTTAATCCCTTTTCTCTTGTGTACAAAAAAGCACCCGACTCTCACCTTTATCAGGTGATCATTCGGGTGCTTTTTGCTTTTCCTTATTGTCTGTAAATATGCATATACGGCTCACCACTTGTCGGTCGAATGTAGATCGACAATGGTTTGTTCATCGACTGCACGTACATATTAACGTGGACGCTTTTGTCGAAGAGCTGATTAATGCTTCCTGCCGCATATTGCGTGAACTGCAATACTTCCGTCCTTGAGTCATACTCTGCCGTCGCCGTGATCGTAATTTCTGTCATTCGGCCATCCATGAAACGCCCCAATCCAGTCATCCCGATGTACTCGCCAAAATAGCCTTTGGACTGCCGCATGAGCTTATCGTACTGCAAGGACACCTCTGGGTATTTCTGCTCAACCTCTGGACTTGGGAACAGGAAAAATTCCTCTTCGATCGGCAGCCACTTGGATACCGTTGCTTCATTAGCTGCTACGGTTCCTGACATGATAAAGTGGCCAGGCACCAGTGAAGAATTCGCCTCCGGTACTTGATACATCAATACCAGTATTGGAACTTGCGGACCGTTGGCACGCACAGACTGCACGATACGAGCTGCGACCTGCTGGCCTTTTGCTTGCAATTCTTGTGTCGTATATACCTTGTCCTGACCGGTTGCATCCTGGTAGTTGGGCGAGAGCGACAAGCCCAACACCATGCCTGAGAGGCTCTTATCCTTTTTATTCAGGTAATCGTGCTCCAACACGTGTACCAGAATCCCACTCTTCTTTTTCCCATTTGCTCCGCCTGTCTTTTCCTGCGCGATCCACTGGGAGACTTGCTCCTTCTTGATCACTTGACCCTCTTGGAAATAATAGTCGGACGTCGGGAATGTCTCACGAGCAAACTCCATCAAGCCTAACTCCAGATGGCTGAAATCGATGCGATATTTCGTATCTGAAAGCATACCTCGCGTCTGGTTCGGCTGGTATGGGGTAATGCTGCCGTAGTAATCCTCGGATACTTCCACTACCTCCGACAAGGACGGTGTAGTAGGCTCAGGAGCTTTGTCCTTGCCCCCAGGTATCAACGAACAGCCAGTCAGTGCCAACACAAGAAGTAAAGCTGTCAAGAACCTGCATCCTGTCAAAAACTTCACTTTCATAGATTACTCCTTTTCGAGGTCGTTCAAAAAGTGGGCGATGTACAAGTCACTCGTTCCACTTGGTCCATCGTTTGTCATCGAGCTTGTAGATCAGCGCCGATTCACCAATTCCCACCCATTTTGTATCCCCGCCACCTGAAGCAATCACAATCAGCTTTTCAGGAGAGCGAGCATCAAGCAAACGCCATTCGCCCTTGATTTTTTCATAAATACCTTGTTCGGTTGCGACAGCGAGAGTGCCAGTTCGTCTGTTAATGGCTAGAGAATAGATCTGCTGTACCTCGGGAATCGCCTCTGTCTTCCACTGCCCCTCTTCATTATAGAGCAAGCTGAATTGGGCCGCTACATAGAGACGGTCCTGTTCGGGATCAAAGTCCATAGCAAATACTTCCTGATCCATCGGCTGCCACAGGCTCCATGTTCTAGCCTCGTCGGTCGATTGATAGATGCCTTCACCCGAGACAAAGGCAAACAGTCGTACTTCATCTCCTTGGCGACTCCCCACAAAGCTGCTGATATTCGCAGGCTCCGGTAACCCTTTATTGACGGACTTCCAATTCTTACCGCCATCTTTGGAATGAAGGACACCATCGATCCCACCGGCAAAAATTTGATTCGGATTATCCGGGTCCACAAACCAGCCTTCGATATCGTACTGCTCTAATTCTGGCGAAAGTGATCCCCACGTTCCGCCGCCAACTGAGCTATACAGGCCAGCGTGAGTGCCTACCCATATTTGCTCGGCATCATCCGTCATCATCAGATTGTGAATCGTTGCTCCCTGTTCCAATACGTCCTGATAGGTCAAGTCCCCTTGTAGAGCAGCAGCTGTAACTGTCGGGGGATTTTCATTGATTTTTTCAACGCCATTACTGCTGTTATTTCCGCAGCCAACCAATTGCAGCATGGCTATTGCACCGATTCCCCATTTCAGGAAGCTATTCATGCTCTTCACGTCCCTTCCCTTACTCATCCGTTGTCGCCACCGTTTTCTTAGGCGTTGCTCTCCAATACTTGCAGGAAGCCTGCTTCGTCCATAACAGCCACGCCCAGTTTTTCTGCCTTCTCCAGCTTGGAGCCGGCTTTTTCTCCTGCAATCACCAGGTCCGTCTTTTTGCTGACGCTGCCTGTTACCTTGCCACCCATGCGGGCAATCGCTTCCTCTGCCTCCTGCCGCGACATTTGCGTCAGTGTGCCAGTCAAGACGATTGTTTTGCCTGAGAATGGGAGGTCTTCGCCACTTTCAATGCGGATTCCTTTGTACTCCATGTTCACTCCGGCCGCTCGCAGTCTCTCAATAACAGCCTGAGCCTGCGGCTGTGCGAAGTAGTTCACGAGACTCGCAGCCATTTTCGGCCCGATCTCATCGATTTGCGTAATCGCTTCTTCAGATGCCTGCATAATGGCATCGATATTGCCAAAATGCTCCGCGAGAACACGTGCCGCCTTGGCTCCGACCAAGCGAATACCAAGACCAAACAATACCCGCTCCAGCGAGTTCTCCTTGCTCGCTTCAATGGCCGCGAGCAAATTGTCTACAGACTTTTCACCCATGCGCTCCATACCCAGTAGAACATCGCGCTGCTGGTGCAAATAATACAGGTCACCCACACTGTGGATGATTCCGTCGCGAAATAGCTGTGCAACAACCTTTTCTCCCAAGCCATCAATGTTCATGGCTGTTCGGGATACGAAGTGAATCATGCCTTCGCGGATCAATGCCGGACACATTGGATTGATGCAGCGCAAAGCCACTTCCTCCTCCAAGCGTACCAGCTCACTTCCGCATTCCGGACAATGCGTTGGCATGGCAAACGGCACTTCATCACCAGTACGACGCTCTGGCAAAACCGCGATAATCTCCGGGATGATGTCCCCTGCTTTTTTGACGACAACATGATCGCCAATCAAAAGGCCTTTTTCCCGAATAATATCTTCATTGTGCAAGGAAGCACGCTTGACGGTCGTACCTGCCAGACTGACTGGCTTCAACAAGGCGGTCGGAGTTACATTGCCTGTACGTCCTACAGATACTTCAATACCTTCGAGGATTGTAATCGCTTCTTCAGCAGGGAATTTGTATGCGGTAGCCCAACGCGGACTTTTCGCCGTAAATCCGAGCTCTTCTTGCTGAGCGTAGCTGTCGACCTTGATTACCATGCCATCGATTTCATAAGGCAAATGCGGACGTTTCTCTGTCCAGCTCGCAATAAAAGCAAGCAGCTCATCGACATCGTCAAATACACGGCGCTCCTGATTCACCTTGAAGCCGAGTGTTTCCAATAGATCAAGACCCTCACTGTGCGATTCAACCGTTTCGCCCTGCAAATCGCCAATGCCGTAAATAAACGTATCCAGCTGACGGGATGCTGCAATCTTTGGATCGAGCTGTCGGAGCGAGCCTGCCGCGGAGTTACGTGGATTGGCAAATAACGCTTCCCCGCGCTCCTCGCGCTCTTTGTTCAGCTTTTCAAAAGCACCCTTGGGCATGTAAGCCTCGCCACGTACCTCCAGCGATAATGGCTTTGTCAGCCGCAAAGGAATCGAACGGATGGTTTTCAGGTTTTGGGTGATGTCTTCGCCTGTTGTTCCATCTCCACGTGTCGCCCCGCGGACAAACAGTCCATTTTCATAATGTAGCGACACAGCCAGACCATCAATTTTCAGTTCAGCTACATATCGTACAGCTTGATTACCTACGGCCTGACGTACCCGTCGGTCAAAATCCCTGATGTCCTCCTCATTAAAGGCGTTGCCGAGACTAAGCATCGGTGTCTTATGAACGACCTTTTCAAAGAAGGGCAGTGGCTCTCCCCCTACACGCAGGGTAGGAGAATCCGGTGACTGCAGATCAGGGAAGCTGGTTTCCAGCTCCTTTAGCTCCCGCATCAATTGATCGTATTCCTGGTCAGAAATCTCAGGTCGATCCTCTTCATGGTAAAGACGGTTATGCCGCTCAATTAGTTTCGCTAATTCCTTAATTTTTGTTTCCGCCGTCAATCGATCCATTTCGTTCATCCTTTCTGAATCGGAGCAAACTTCGCCAACAGTTTCTTAATGCCAGTCGGGCTTGGGAAGGCAATGTCGAGCTCCATGTCGTCGCCCGTTCCTTTTACTTTGACGACCGTACCGTTGCCCCATTTGCCATGCGCCACCCTGTCGCCAACCTTCCAATCAACGCCTGCTCCTTGACCGTGTCCAGGCAGTTTTTCTCCAGCCGGACGGGTGAACGTAGCAGGTGCACTGCTAGCTGTTCGCTGCTGCCCCATACCAAATTTCGGAGCTGATCCTGCTTGTGAGGAAGATGCGCCAAACGGTCTCGCTCCCGTATCGCGTCCGAATGCACTGCCATCGCGCTGTCCGAACGCACTGCTGCGTCCGCCGCCGAAGCCTCGGTCAGCTGCCGCTGCCGCTGGATTTCCTTCCAATAGCTCTGCCGGAATTTCTTGCAGGAAGCGAGATGGTGCATTCACATTCGTCCGTCCAAACAACGTCCGCATGCGGGCACACGTCATGTACAGGCGTTCCTCTGCTCGTGTAATGCCCACATAAGCGAGACGGCGCTCTTCCTCCATCTCAGCATCGTCAAACAAAGAGCGGCTATGCGGGAAAACACCCTCCTCACAACCGACGAGGAATACAACAGGGAACTCCAGCCCTTTGGCGCTATGCAAGGTCATGAGTACAACCTGACCATCTGCTGCTACTTCCTCCTGGGCACCGTCATCTCCCAATGAATCGATATCCGCCACCAACGCGAGATCGGTCAGGAAAGCAAGCAGGCTCTTGTCTTCGTTTTTGCGCTCGAACTCCTGTGTTACAGACAGGAACTCTTCGATATTCTCCAAGCGTGCCTGCGCTTCCAACGTTTTTTCTTCTTTTAAAGAATCGCGGTATCCAGAGCGCTTCAGCACTTCTTCCACCAGCTCGGTCACACTCAAATAATCGGTCATTTGCATCAGATTCGAAATGAGATCATTAAAGGACAAGATCGCATTCGTCGTACGTGAAGGCAGCCCCATGTAAGCCGTCTCTTGAATCGCTTGGAAGAGAGACTGTCCATGTGCATTCGCGTAGGCTTGCAGCTTGTCTACTGTCGTATCCCCGATATTTCGCTTCGGAACGTTGATGATCCGCTGCAAGCTGATATCGTCGTCCGGATTGGAGATGAGGCGCAAATAAGCCAGGATATCCTTAATCTCTTTGCGATCGTAGAACTTGGTTCCGCCGACGATCGTGTACGGAATGTTCGACTTGATGAACACTTCCTCGACCACGCGGGATTGTGCATTGGTTCGATACAGGACCGCGAATTTGTCGTAGCGCTTGTACTGTGCCATCTGTTTACGGATCGTATCGACGATAAAATACGATTCGTCGTGTTCGGAATCGCCCTGGAAGCACATGATCTTGTCGCCGCCCGGATTCTCGGTCCACAGCTTCTTTTCCTTGCGCAGCTTGTTGTTGGCAATGACCTGGTTCGCCGCCTGCAAAATCGTTTTAGTGGAGCGATAATTTTGCTCAAGCTTAATGAGCTTGGCTTCTGGATAATCCTTTTCAAAGTTTAAAATGATCGAGATATCGGCACCGCGCCATTTATAAATACTCTGGTCAGCATCCCCCACGCAGCATACATTTCGATACTTGTCTGCCAGCATGGAAATCAAGAGGTATTGCGCTCTATTTGTATCCTGATACTCATCGACGTGTATATAACGGAATTTGTTTTGATAAAACTCCAAGACTTCCGGCACTTCTTTAAACAGACGAACCGTCGTCATGATCAGATCGTCGAAGTCCAGCGATTGGTTGTTTCTCAGCTTTTTCTGATAAGCCGTGTAAACCTTGGCTGCCACTTGTGCAAATGGATCACCTGCCAGACGCGTATAGGTCTCGGGATCGGTCAACTCATTTTTCGCTCCACTGATCGCAGCCAAGATCGAACGCGGCTCATACTGCTTCGGATCGATGTTCAGTTCCTTTAAACACTGCTTAACGACAGACAACTGGTCCCCCGCATCCAAAATAGAAAAGCTGCGGTTGATACCGAGTCGGTCAATATCCCTGCGCAAAATCCGCACACACAAGGAGTGAAACGTCGACAGCCAAGTATCCTGCGCTGCCGCTCCGCCGATAATGGCAGCCACACGGTTTTGCATCTCCCGCGCTGCCTTATTTGTGAAAGTGATCGCCAGGATACTCCAAGGGGCCACCTGTTTTGCACTGATGAGGTAGGCGATTCGCTGTGTCAGTACTTTGGTCTTGCCGCTACCCGCACCGGCCAGAATCAAGACGGGGCCTTCTGTTGTAAGGACTGCTTCCCGCTGCTCCGGGTTCAGGCCTGCTGTAATACGATCTGCAAAAGACATATGTATAAATCCACCTTTCCACGTTCCCTAGACGAAAGCATATGTTCCTATTTTCGCACAGATCGCAGTGGAGTTCCAGTTCGTATCCCGAACAGGAAAGATCATCCTTTCGGCAGCAATGGCTCGTACATGAGGTAGGCTCGATTCTGTGTCAGCCATTCTTGCTCCACCCATTCTCCTTCGAGCGAATAAACATCACGATACAATTCATTCTTCCGTTCATACCCTCCCCAAATCGAAGGCAGGATCTCATGTTCTTTCTCGATAATGACATACGTCCTTGTCGGTGGCATGTCTGAACGCCATTCCCCTACCAAATGTGTATCGGTCAGGTAGACATGCAGTTGAAAGGGCTGATGGGTCTGATTGGCAATTTGCAGATCCAAATAGTTATAGAAGCAAGTAGCCCCACTTCCGAAGGGCTGTGTCCGATTTGAATCGGGAAATACATCGTAGCTGTGACGATGCCGTTCTGTCACTGTCAATGGCGTATGCAGCGTCATCCAGTACAGCAAATTCGAGAGCTGACAAAGCCCTCCGCCAACTCCGGCTGTGACACGTCCTTGCGAGAGCAGCATGCCTTCTACATAGCCTTTGCTTCGTGTCGGCTTGCCAATTTGCTTCCAGTACGAGAAGGTCTCCCCCGGTTGGATGATCAATCCGTTCAATCGCGCAATAGCCAGGCGCAGGTTGATCACTTTGTTGTGCTGCATCCACATCTCCACGTTCTGCAAGGGGCGTAACAAAATCGTTTGATGAGAATAATGGACATAACGCAACAGATCGCTTCTTTTCACATGAGCGAACTTCGTTTGACCCATTGCCCATTGTACATACCTTTTCCAGCGAAAATAAGTCATACCTGCCGTGAGCCGCCATTTTCCCCGTGCGATCGGTTTCATCGTGTTCTTAAGCCACATCCCAATTTTCCTGATTATTACAATAGACGCAGGAAATTAGCACGAAGTTGCGGTTGGATGGTAGATCGAACCTCACTTCTTACATTTTTGTAAGCCTGTCGTAAGTAAATGCCCTTTCTCTTCTCCCCCACAAGAGCTAGGATAGGAAAAGTGCGCAATCGAACTATAAACAACGAGAGAAGGAAGTGATGGGATTGATAGAAAACGCACCTACCATGAACCAACGGATTGATACGTTAGACACCGTACGCGGCTTCGCCTTGATGGGCATTCTCCTCGTCAACATCGTAGCATTGCTGTATGCGCAAACACCTGAGCCAGGAAGTGTGGACCACTGGCTGTTCCAGTTTTTCAATTTCTTTGTGGAATCGCGCTTCTTCGTGATTTTTTCATTCTTGTTCGGAGTAGGCTTCTATATTTTCATCAGTCGGGCCAAAGCAAAAGGCGCGAACAGCACCGCCTTGTTCATTCGACGTTTGATCGTGCTACTCGCCTTTGGATTCGTGCATAAAATGTTTCACCCCGGCGAAGCGCTGTTTATCTACGCGATCTTCGGATTCATCTTGATGCCTTTTTATCGATTGAAAGCGAGAACCAATCTAATCATCGGCCTTATTTTGTCTATAGCTGTCTGCGCTACCGGCTTCAAGCCGCTTTTGGTTCTTCCGTTGTTTATTCTGGGGCTTGCTGTCGGGCAGTACGGGGTATTTCAAGATATTCCGAGATTTTTGCCTGTGATTAAGAAAGTGCAGGGAGTGACCTTCGTACTTTCGTTAATCGGCTTGTTTATACAATACAGACTGACTCCGGCTGATCCGGCAATGGGCGGTGCGAACCTGGTTGTAGATGACACGATATCGGAAGAAACACTTCAGCAGCTGATGAACTACACGATTGCCTTGACCTCCACTGGCTTTGCCATGGCAGTCTTCTACACGACGACCCTGATTCGGCTGCTGCAAAACAAAATCGTCCAGACGATCCTGTCTCCGCTAACCAGCTATGGTCGCATGGCGTTGACGAACTACGTGGGACAAACCGTATTGATCCTTCTTGGAAGCTATTTGTTCGATTGGTTCGGCAATCTCGGTTACCTGCAAACAACACTGATCTGCCTCGGCATCTACGTGATTCAAATGATAGTTAGCGCACTCTGGCTGTCTGTCTTCCGCATGGGGCCATTAGAGTGGCTATGGCGGTTGTTTACGTATATGAAAATCACACCGCTTCGAAAATAACACGCAAAGACCCCGGAAGCTTCCTGACAGCTGGACCGGGGTCTCTATTTATTTTTTGGCCAAGTATTTCCGAATGTCAAAAGCTACTGCTGCTACGATGATCAGCCCTTTGATGATGAGCTGCCAGTATGGACTGACTCCGATAAACGTCAATCCGTAGTTGATAACACCAAAAATAAGGACACCCGCAAGCACGCCCGGAACGGTGCCGATTCCGCCAGACGTTGAGACTCCGCCTACCACACAGGCAGCAATAGCATCCAGCTCGTACATGTTGCCGTAGTTATTCGTCGCACCTCCTGTCCGGGCTGCCTCCAGTACTCCTCCCAGTCCATACAAGGCCCCAGCAATGGCATAGATAATCATCAGATTGAAGGCGACATTGATTCCGGAAACTGTGGCGGCCTGCATGTTGCCTCCGATGGCATACATGTTTTTTCCGAGCCTCGTTTTGTTGAAGATCACCCAGACGATGAACGCAACAGCGATTGCGATGATGACGATATACGGGATCGAATACGGGCCACTAGGACCAATGTACCCTGTCCCGAGATGATTGAAGTCACTTCGCAGCCCAGCAATCGGCTGGGATTGATTGGGCTCCATATCAAAATAGATGGAGTTGAACCCGTACACAATCACCATCATACCCAGTGTGGCGATAAAAGGAGGGACACTGAAGCGAGACACGATAATTCCATTGATCAAGCCGACGAGCAAGCCTGCAGCAATGGCAATAAGGATAGGGATGAGCAATGGCAAATCGGGCAAATCAGGAAAAAACCTCCGCGGATAGTCCTGGCTTTGCAGCATCGAGGCGGAGATGACAGCCGTCAATCCAACTACACGACCTGCTGAAAGGTCCGTGCCTCCTGTGATGAGCACAAATGCAGCTCCCAAAGCAATAATCGCGCGAGTCGAGGATTGCAGCAAAATATCCCGAAGCGTCGTAATCGAAAGAAAATTGGAGTCATAGACCGCGATTCCCGCTATTAACAAAACCAGCACGATATAGATGGCATTTTGTGTAACAAAGCCTTGCACCTGCCTAACCGACAACTGACTCATGTTTGTTCCCCTCCTCTCATGCGAGATGCTTGGTAGCCAGACGCATGATCTCTTCTTCCGTTGCCGCTGCCCCTGACAAAATCCCCGATAGCCTACCCTCGCACATCACCATAATTCGATCTGACATACCAAGCAGCTCCGGCATTTCCGAGGAAATCATAATGATGCCCTTCCCCTGGCTCGCCAGCTCGGCGATGATGGTATAGATTTCATATTTGGCACCCACATCGACTCCACGCGTAGGTTCGTCCAGCAATAAAATATCCGGTTCGGTCAAGAGCCATCGCGCCAGCAGAACCTTTTGCTGATTGCCTCCCGACAGGTTTTTGATCAAGGTTTTCATAGAGGGAGTCTTCACCCGGAGCATATCGATACTTCTGCTGACATCTGCTCTTTGCTTGCGTTCATTCAGGAGCAGGTACGGTGTTTGATAACTGGCTGCATTCGCGATGACCGTATTTTCCAGGATGGATAAAACCGGAATGATCCCCGTTACACGCCGTTCCTCCGTCAAGAGCGCCATTTTGTACTTCTTCGCATCCCTCGGCGATTTGATCCGTACCTCTTGTCCGTTGATTGACACTTTTCCAGTCGCTATCTGACGCAGTCCAAACAATGCCTCAATCAGCTCTGTCCGCTGTGCCCCCACGAGACCCCCAATGCCCAAGATTTCCCCTTTGCGCAGTTCAAACGACACGTGCTGAAACGAATGAGAAAATGGAGAGCTAAGTCCGTCTACCTTCAGGATCGGTTCCGCAGGGGTATTGGTCCGACTCGGGTAGCGCTGTGTCAAATCCCTTCCGACCATCTTGGAGATGATCAGGTCTGTCGTCAGCTCAGTTGCCTGCCATGTGCCGATGAGCCTGCCATCGCGCATGATGGTCACATCATCGGCAATCCGCAAGATTTCTTCCATCTTGTGCGAAATATAAATGATGGCGACACCTCTGCTCTTCAGCTCGCGAATGATGGCAAACAGCTGCTCCACCTCGTTTCCCGTCAATGATGAGGTCGGTTCGTCCATAATGATCACTTTGGATTCGTAGGAGACGGCTTTGGCAATTTCGAGCGACTGTACTTTGGAAACCGACAGATCACGGACAATATCGTGCGGATTCAGGTCCATGCCAAGATCTGCGAACAGCGTTTCAGTATCCTTGAGCATTTTCTTCTCATCCACCAAAGGAAAAGGACCGATTCGTTTGACCGGAAAACGCCCCAGCCATATATTTTCCATGACATTGCGAAACGGCACCGGATGCAGCTCTTGATGAATCATGGAAATTCCATGCCTCAGTGCGTCCTTTGAGCTGTTCAGCGTTACCCGCTCGTTGTTTAAGACAATTTCTCCCGAGTCCGGTCTATACATGCCGAAGAGACACTTCATCAAGGTCGACTTGCCTGCTCCATTTTCTCCCATCAGTGCATGAACGGTTCCCTGGCGCACCTTTAGCGTGACATCATCGAGTGCTTTGACCCCTGGAAATTCTTTATGGATGCGGTTCATTTCCAACAAAAACTCGTGCTGCGCCATGCGAATGCCCCCTCTTTCGTCAAAATCATCCCATCACCAAAACAGGAGAGTCGCATTCGTCTCTTCACCGACTCTCCTGCCTTTTCACGGTCATGTTCGAACATGCCAACGGAGCTTATTTCGCGTCGTTCATGTTCTCCTTGGTGATTTTTTTGTAGGGCACCCACACGTACTTGCCGTCTGTAATGTCAAAGCCTGTGGAGTCCTTCGTTGGCGCTTCCCCCTTCGCCAATGACGCCGCGATGCTAAGCGTGGCCTTCCCTTGATTGTTCGCATCATTGAGTACCGTTCCGAGCAAGGTTCCTGCCTCCAGCTCCTTCAGCGCTGGGGCAGTTGCATCCACACCGACAACGGGCATGTACTTGCCGTTCGCAAAATAGCCCGATGCCTTCAGCGCTTCAATTGCACCGAGTGCCATATCATCGTTGTTGGCCAGAACGGCTTCGATCTTGTCACCGGAAGCTGCGAGGAATGCCGCCATTTTTTCCTGTCCTTTTACGCGATCCCACATGGCCGTATCTTCCGCGACCTTTTCAACCTTAATGCCCGCATCTTCAATCGCCTTCACGGAAAACTTCGTCCGCAGCTCAGCATCCTGATGTCCTGGCTCACCTTTTAACATGACGTATTGCAGGACGCCATCCTTGTTTTTATCTGCTTCCGGGTTTGCCTTCCAGTAATCCACGATCAGCTCCCCAGAGATCGTGCCGGATTCCTCTGCTTTTGCTCCCACGTAGTAGACCTTATCCCACTTCTGCATATCCTCCGGCATTGGCTCGCGATTAAAGAACACCACTGGAATGTTGGCTTGCTTCGCTTTGTCGATGATGACGCCAGCCGCTGTGCGATCCACCGGATTGATCGCGAGGGCATTTACCTGCTTGTTAATGAACAAATCGACTTTGTCATTTTGCGTAGGCTGGGCATTTTGGCTGTCTACAATGTCCACCTCCGCCTTGCCTTCTGCTGCTTTTGAGATCGCATTGCGCACACCTGTCATGAACGTATCGTCAAACTTGTAGATGGCTACACCGATTTTGGGATTCCCCGCAGGTGCCGATCCTCCCCCGGACGCTGCTGGCTGTGAACCGCCAGATTGTGAGCATCCAACCACCGAAAGTGTAACAGCGGCCACCAGTGTAGTGGCAATCAGCTTTCTCATTAGATAATCCCCCTTTATCCCCTATGTTTACATCTGATATATACCAAATGTAAGCGTTTTCCTAATGGTGTTCCATCGAAAATCCTGCGCATTTTTATCAAAATTCTCATCTGTTTTTCGGTGGCTTATTTTACAAAGGGGAAGAGGAGCTTTTGATTCTCCGACCAGAACATATTCTCCCAATCGATTACTTTTGTTCCGGTGTCGACCAAACTGGGCACTGATTCTCCATTGCTCGCTTCGACTGCGTACTTGACGCCGAGATATCCCATCGATAGTGGCTTCTGGATGATCGTCGCGGAAATGACTCCCTCCTGTAAGTACTCCAGTACTTCCGGCGGACTGTCGATCGCGACGATTTTGACCTTGTCCTGTAGACCGTTTTTTTCCATTTCCTCGGCCACACCGATTGCCGTACTGGCATCGAGTGCGATGACTCCTTTTACCTGCGGATGCTTACGGATCAGTTCGCGTGTCCACTCACCGATCTGCTTTTTATCCAACGGAACATTTTCGTTGGCAATCAGCTGGACCTGGGGTTCCCGTGGGAGCAAGTCCAGGACGCCTTGTTCTCTTTGCTTCGCATTCGCCTTTATCCGATTTGTGCCGAGCAATGCGATTTGTCCCTGTTTTTCGATCAGGAACACCATTTTCTCGAATGCCTTCATGCCCATATTGTAATTATCCGTCCCAATGTAGCTATTGACGGCTGAATCCTGGGCGACTGTGTCGAGAACAAGGATAGGGACGGCACGCTCCCTTGTCAGCTTGATGGCTTCTCGCAGAACTTGCTCGTCACTAGGCGCCACCACAATCGCATCAGAACCATCGGCAATTGCCTGCTGCACCAGCTCCATTTGGCTTTGGGCGTCATCCTCATAATCCGGTGCGTAAAAGTTCAGGTTCCGCTCATATTCCTTCGCGGCCATCTCCGCCCCGAGCTTGACCGTTCGCCAATAATCACCGTGCTTCATCCGGACGATCAATGCGACCGTCTTTTTCTTGACTACATCAGTATCAGAAATTGGAGCACTGCAGGAGTAAAAAAACGTAACCGCCAACACCATGAGCAGCCCGTACACGCCAAAACGTTTTACCGATCTCCTCATAAGCGATCTCGCTCCTCTGATTCCTGGCAGGGAATCCAAAGGTTCACGATGGTCCCCTCCTCTTGTTCGCTCGCAATCTCTAAACCGTACTGTTCTCCAAAGGTCAGTCGAATGCGTTCCTGCACATTTTGAATCCCTACGCCCGAGCCTTCTTCGCTTCTGTAGCAACCTGCTTTGACTTGTTCGAGTACGCTTCGGGACATACCCAAGCCATTATCGCTTACCTGCAATAACACCTTTCCCTCCATGAGCGACGCCGATATGCGAATCCACCCCGGATCAGCCAGATGCTCAATCCCGTGGTAAATGGCGTTTTCCACAATCGGCTGGAGCAACAGCTTCAGCGTCTGACAGGTTAGTACCTCATCCTCTGCCACGATCTCGTAATCAAATTTTTGCTTGTATCTCATTTTTTGAATAATGAGATAATGACGAACATGCTCCAGCTCCTCCTGCACCGTGATGATGCTCTTGCCTCTGCTCAGGCTGATCCGAAACAGCTTCGACAACGAAGTAATCGTGGTGATGACATCTTCACTTTTTCCGGTACCAACCATCCTGACCACGGAGTTCAGCGTGTTGTACAGAAAATGCGGATTGATTTGCGCCTGTAGTACCTCCAGCTCGCTTTTTCGTTTGGCTTCCTGCTCCCGAATGATTTGGTGCATCAATTCCCTGACCTTCGCGACCATCAGATGAAAACGCATGGAAAGCTGTTCGACTTCGTGACTTCCCTGGATCGGTTCACTCTCCCGGAAATCTCCCTGCTCTACCTTTTCCATCGAACGCTCCAGTAGCTTGATCGGTCGTGATATTTTCGCAGAGAGGTAGTGCAGCACGAATAACACGATGACGATCACAATGATGAGCAGCCAAAAAATGAAGCGGCTGATTTCTTTCTTGGTCGTTACGATCTCGTCCATGTAAGAAACTCCAATGATTTTCCAGCCCAGCTGATCGATTGTCTTGATTGTAATCAGGCGTGCCTCATCCTGTGTCTCTTCTACGTAGCTGCCATAGGAGTGCTTCAGCGGCAAGGAACGGTTTTCATTTTTCAATCCGGCGTATATCAACTGCTGCTGTGGATGGTAGACGATATTCCCCACCAGATCAATGATGTAGACGTACCCCTTTTTCCCCAAGCCCACTCTCCGGCACAGATCATCGATCTCCTTGAAATTCACATCGACTAAAAGTACGGCCGGAATCGCCCCGTCTGGTCCGTGGAGGGTAATTTCCCGACTCATCGAAACGACCCAGGTGTACTCCCCTTTAAACAGGTTCTGGATATGTGGGAGCGAAAAGGACAGATTCGTTGGGTCCTCGATTGCCTTTTGGAACCAGCTTTGTTCAGTCAGTCGGGTGTTTTTCCTCAACGTTTTGGAAGGTGTGGTGGTCAATAGCGTTCCATCTCTCGTGAAAACCGCGATGGAGACGATGTCCTTTCTTGTTTCCACGATGGTCTCAAGCTGTTCGCTTAGCTTGTCTGCCGTAAGCCCCTTGCTTCTTCTGATTTTGTCATCGACGAGTTCAAAAATTTGCGTCATCCCATTCAAATAGCTGTCCAGGTTGTATTTCACCTGCTCCAGGATTTGCTGTGTGTGCAGGTAGGCGTTTTGTTCTGCCGTCTGCGCAAATTTACCGTACAGCATCACCCCGACGAACAGCATGACGAGCACAGTCACGAGCGTAAAAGACGTCGTAATGATAAATTGAATGCTTTTGACTTTAATCGCGTCCAAAGCAACCGTCAGCATCCGTTTCATCGGTCAGCCATCCTGCTCACTCAGATTTCGATACTCTTTGGCGGACATGCCAGCATATTTGCGAAAGCAAAAGCTAAAGTAATTGGGGTCGGTATACCCCACCTTCTCCGCGATTTCAAATGTTTTCAAATCGGTCGTCCGCAATAGCTCCTTGGCTTTTTCCATGCGCACTGCCAGTAGATAGGTCACAAACGTTGTCTTGGTCTCTCTCTTGAAAATACTGCTAAAATAACCGAGGCTGATGTGCAGATGATCGCACACCTTATGGATGGAAATTTCGGGAGAATGATAATGCGCGTGAGTATAGGCCAAAGCCTGATCGATCAGTCGCCTGTACGTCGTTTGTCGTCCGCTAGCGACACTTGCCATGATGCGCTCACAAATCTCGATGATCTGTCCTCTGGCATCTTCAATGCTGGTGAGTGTGGTCATCACCTGCAAAAGATAACGCTGTCCGCCAAACAGCTGATCCATGTCGACCTCGGCTCGATTGGCAGTCTTCAAAATCGTCGTCATAATCTCTAACAAAAAAATCCGATAGTTCTCAATCGATACGTGCACCCCAGCCACTTGATCGAACAATTCATCCATCACGGCACGCAGCTCAGCACTCGTCCCCATTTTGATACACCGGACCAATTCATGCTCTCTTCTCTCATCGAGGCGCAGCTGCTCACTGGCTTGCTTCTCCACATCATGGATCACAATCATCCGGTTGCAGCCAAGAATACTTTTGTAATCGAGTGCCTGCATGGCGTTCTCATATGAGTAAGGAAGAGCGGATAGATCCGTGACGACATGTCCGATTCCAATCGTTACGGTGATGCTCATATATTTTTCAATCGTACGCCTGATTTCTTCCGCGATATTTTGTGTCCGCACTTCTATTCGCTGCGTGTCATCTGCTTTTGTTCGCATGAGCAGCACCACATGATCATCATGAAGAAACACGATGCCTGCATACTGCCCTGTATGCAACTGCTCATCCGCGATATTCTTTACAGCGAAAAGAAACAGCTGCTGCTCCTCCTGCTTGGGCTGGTCCACACTGATTACAGACACGAGATACTCGGGACTCCTGAGCTCTACCCCGTATTCGCAGGCTTTTGAAAAAGCATCGTGCTGTACCAGCTGGCGGCTGAGCAAAGATGATAAAAAAACTTCCCGCAATACCGGCAAGCTTTTTCGATAGCTATCGCGCAGAAGCTGAACGTTTTCCCGATGAGCCGCTTCTTCATCCATACGTCGCTTGACCTTGTGCAGCGCCTCAATCAGCTCGCTCGCAGAAAACGGCTTGAGCACATATTCATCAATGTGCAGCTTCACGGCCTTTTGCGCGTACTCGAACTCATCAAACCCTGTCAGGATAATAATGCGAATCCCAGGATATTCACGCCCGATGGACTCAGCCAGCTGTAGTCCGTTCATAAAGGGCATCTTGATATCGGTCACGACAACGTCCGGTCGAAGCCTCTCCACCAGCTCCAATGCCTCTCTGCCGTTTTCTGCCTTGGCAACCACCTCGTATCCGTGGCTGTGCCAATCAATTTCTTGGCTAACTCCTTCTCTTACGTCTTCTTCGTCATCTACCACTATCAGCTTATACATAGGCACCTCCCGCTGTTGTACATGTACAACGGGAGGTGATTGTTTTCCTGCCAATGGAATCGTACGGCGCTACCACGTTTTATCCAGGTCATCTGTGTAGAACAGAATCGCTTTTTGATAGGCCAAAATCGTAGGATCGCTTGAGGTTTCTGCGAGGTTTTTCAGGAGGAGAGTCATGGCTTCGTGATGCTTCCCGAGATTGTAATACGCCATGGAAAGAAAAATCGAAAAGGAGCGGTCCTCCGGGAATTGTTGCATTCCCTTCGCGAGAGTAGCCGCTGCCTGCTCGTATTGCCCCAGTGTTCGATACGTACTGCCCAGACCGAGCAGTGCTCCTTGCAGATCGTCTTCGACAGACAGTCCGAGCTCAATCGCTTTTTCGTAAAACGGAACCGCTTCGCTCTCCAATCCAGCTGCGTCGTGACACCATGCACATTGATAATGGACGACAGGATCAGTCGGGTATTGGCTGACGAGCTGTAGGGCCAGTTGAATCGCTTCTTCCAGTTGCCCTTCTTTTCGCAGGTGGATGATGTTTTGGATGGTCGAATTCATGCGCGCACTCCCTTTTGGCTGAGTTTCTATCTTTTCTCCCTAGCGTAACAGGGCTGTGTAGTTACGTGAAGCGTATCTTATGTTCCCTGCAAGGATTTTGCCCGCTCTCTTTCACTTCTCCTTTGCCGATACGCTCTCATCCACGACCAGCCCAAAATGAGAAACGGAACGAGAACCAGCAAGATCAACAGGATGCCGTCCCAAAACTCCCACGAGTGAAGCGGAGCGTTTTTCATGTCGTCAACGATGATCCAGATGAAATCAACCGCCATTCGCAGCTGATACTGGACAAAGAACCAGATGCCCCACACCGATCCGACCAAGTAGACCCAGCTGTACCAGCGAATGACTCTTTTCTCATGGTCAGCTACGTACTCCCATTCCTCCTGCTCTTCCTGCGTCAAGGAACGGAACTTCCCCTTCCAAAACAAGCGGGTATTCACCATCAAATTAGCGCATTGGAACTTGGTCGCCAGCACGTAATACAAGTCGGTCTGCATGAAAACCATGAACTGAAAGGCCAAGGCCATGAGCAGGATCACATTCAGCATGCGAATGAATGCTTCCATGAAGGGCACAAGGGTCAGCCAGCCTTGGTCATTGGCAAACAACAGAATCACACCGATTCCCCAAAACATCGCATCCCAGGACATTCCCGCCAAAAACGCCCTGTATCTGCGCTGCGGCTCAACGAGAACGATGTTGGACATATTCGTCTCTGCCACTGCAAAAACAAGCCGATGCCCCAGACCGATACGACTGCCGATCCCCAATGAACGGGCCGCCATCAAATGAGCCATCTCGTGGAAAAACAGAAAAACCCAAGTGGCCACGAAAGAAACCACAACCGAAACCGTCACGGAAGAAGAAACAAAAATATCGGAGTAGACCGGGATATACTTGCCAGTAAACACACAAATCAAGAGACCTGTGAAAAATAAGATACCATATAATCCGAAGGCGACACGGTTAAAGAAAAACTGACCTGTTCCCTGCTTGATCCAAGAGAAATGATCGACAACCGGAACTGGTTCGTCGACAACTACTCCATCTACCCTGTACACAAATTGATAGGAAGCAATTAAATCCTGCGCAAAGTCAAGCACATCTACCGGTTCGCCCAACCGTTCTTCCATGATAGCCGCTACTTCATTGATGCTCTTACCTTCATCCAGCATATCGATGATCTCGACACCAATGGTCGGAAGCACGATGAAATTGCTGATATCCGTTCTTCCTATGAGGATTTCTTCCTCGTTTTCCGCCCGGCGCGCAAGCGGGTGCATCTTGAGAATGCTATCGCCCGAGATATTCACTTACAGACACCTCCTTCTCTATCGGGAACGACTTCTCACCTAGCGAGCACTTCTTTTCGCGTGATTTGAAAAATCGGCTCCGTTCCGCTACCCGCTCCACAAGTCGGGCATTCCGCTTCATTTCGCTCCCACTCAAAAAACACACTCTTCTCCAGCGTATTAAAGTCAAAAATGATAAATTTGCCCGCCGATTGCACCGGAGCGATTCCTGTCAAATACCGAATTGCATCGGAAGCCATCATTCCCGTAATCATCATGGTGTTGGGTGCAATGGTGGCGGTGGGCAGGATGAAGTTGGTATCGAGCAGCCTTTGGATCAACTGCGGATAATCCTCTATCTGTCTGGAACGGTGCAAATGCATGCAGTCGATACAGCCTGTCTTGCCCGGTTCTACCATGAAGAATTGTCCTTCGATGAGGTTGAATCCACCTGCAATAAACGGGATATCCAGCTTGGTGCAGGCTTGATTCACCCATCTTTGCAAAAAGAAGAAGGGCTGATCGGCTGCGAGTATCACGAGGTCGCTTCCAGCAATAACCTGCTCCACGTCTTCGCTGGACTTGATTTGCAGCGTCTCTGTTTCAATCAACACGTCAGAATGAAGCCTTCCTATGAAATCACGTGCCGCTTCCACCTTCAGGCGACCAATGTCCTGCTCGTTAAAGACCATTTGCCTGTTCAAATTGCTGAGCTCTACTCTGTCAAAATCAACGAGCTTGATATGCTGGATTCCCGCTCCTACCAGATTGACCAGTAGCGTTGAGCCAAAGGCACCCATTCCCAGAATGGTGACTTTTTTTCTGTTCAACTGCTCCTGTAGCTCGCTTGGACTTTGATGGAGATCGGTAAACAGAGAAAAGTAGCGGATATTGGCTTTATACCTTTCCTTTTGTTCCGAAGTCAGAACTGATGCCTCTTCCTTTGCCTGATCCATCAGGAAGCCCAAGCCACTCAGTGATTCCACTGCTTCTACTATTTCGTCATACGTAATTTCAGGGTAATCAACAACCAAACATGTATGTATTTCACCGACCGTGCGAGTGCCGTCCATCAGCTTGATCATCTTGCGGATGGAACCATTCTCGTCTTCCAATTCAAAGGTATAGCCGGGAGCTTCCCCCATGCGGATCATCTGCTCAGTCACTTCATAAACAGGATGCACTGGTTTAAACAAAGGACGACGTTCCATAAAAGACCCTCCCAAATTTGGGTTCTCTAACCCGGCGCATTCGGATGAAAAAAGGGAATAGCCTGAGTGCTATTCCCTTCTCCCTAAAGAGAATTAAGCTGCTACTGCTGTAGTGCGTACGCTTTCTACCTTTTTCGCTTGGATTTTCATGAGTCGTTCCTCCTCTCTCTAATCAAAAATAAAGACAAGCTCATTATATTCCTGAAATTTACAGAAATCTACAAATATTAGCAAAAGTTTATATATTTTGGTAATTTTCTCCTATTTATTTCGTAATCAATAGGAATTTCCTGCCATTTTCTAGCAAACTTTTTTCATTCCTTCTTTTGGAAACATCTTTGCAGCTTTTTTAGAAATTTATCCTGATTTTGGGACAATTTCGTTTTTTGACTCGTAGTACTAGGATGTATAAAACAAATACACCAAGATCATTTTGTTTTATCCAAAAAGGAAAAGCTGCGCAGCGAGCCTTTTTGCTTAGGGGGAGCACAAATGGAGGAAGATCGAGTGATCATCGGGCGGGTCTTGCAAGGAAACAAAGACTCCTACTCCGAGATCATTTCCAGATACCACGGAAAAGTAAGTTCCATTCTTCGTAAGATGTTGGGACATACACCTGATGCACAAGATATCGTGCAGGAAATTTTCATCAAGACGTATTACCATTTACCAGACTATAAAACAAACTACGATTTTTCTGCATGGTTGTACCGGATAGCAGCCAACCACTGTCTGGACGAGCTGCGTAAGCGCAAGCGTAAGCAGCAGCTCACCACCAGCGAAGAAATAGAACCAGTGGATAGCCATACGCCGGAGGTTGCCTTTCTGAATAAGGAGGGTCAGCGCCTGTTGCATCAAAGGATGATGTCCGTCGAAGAAAAGTATCGGATCGTCCTCGAAATGCGCTACTTCGAATCATTGAGTTGTGAAGAAATCAGTCATCGCTTGTCCATTCCATCGAGTACTGTGCGGACGCGCCTGGCTCGTGGAAAAGACAAGCTCAGGGAAGCAATCGGGCATGCAGGGCAAGGGGGGGACTTTCATCTATGAAATGCTTAGATAAAGGACAAATTGCTTTGTATCTATACGACCTTCTTGAGCCAGAAGAAGCCGAGGTCATAGCAGCTCATTTGGAAGAATGCCGTCATTGTCAGTTGAAGTTGAAGCAGGAGCTGGACGAGCTGGAAGATCCGGAAGAATCGCTAGCGACAGATGAGCCATCCGATGCTGTCATCCAAGACATCATGGCTAGTCTTCCCCCTTACCCCATACACGTTCTGAAACGATCAGAGAGACAAAACATACAGAAGAAAATCGATTGGAAAAAAAGGAGCCTGGATATCGTGAAAAAAGCAACCATCGCTGTAGCAGGAATCGCAGCAGTCGTCTATTTTGGAACACTGACTTCACCATCTTTTGCGACTTATGTAAATGACTTGTATGCCGCTACCATAAAATCACAGCCGAAGCAGACAGAGAGCAGCTTGTTTGCAGAAGAAGCGTCCGAGGACGCTCTCATCCAGCGCGGACTTGAAGAAGGATATAACAAGAAGCTTGATTTGAAAGCCGTCGACAACGGAATGACGCTGGAAGTAAGAGAAGTCATGGCAGACACGAGGGATGTCCGGATTATTTTCGGCTTCAAGGATAAGAATGGCAAGCAGCTTGAAAAGTTGTTCCGGAATTTCCCACTTGGAGATGAAGATAAACTGAACGAAACCTATGAAATCAAAATCACAGACGAAGATGGAAACGTTCTTGAGACAAATGATAAGTACCATCTTAAATATAACAAGAAGGAAAGCATCGGCGAAAAAGATGAGTACTTGATGGTCAGCCGACCGATTAGCAGATATTTTACAGATGTCAGCAAGATTCCTGACAAACTGAACATCGAGCTTAGTATCAAGAAGCTGGACAAAGTTGACGGAAATTGGAGCGTGACGATTCTTGTTGATATTTCCAAAGCAAAAAAAGAAACAAAAATTGTACCGATTAACGAGCATTTTACCGCTCCCAATGGCGAAGTGATTAATCTGAAGCAAGTAATGGTGACACCCGGCCAAACGGAATTCGTTATCGAGAATACGGAAGGAAGTGGTAGTTCCCCATCCTTAACTTATGAAGTGGTGGACGATAAGGGAACTGTACTCGCAGCTTGGAGCACTCTGGAGCTAATGAGTGAATTTGGGGAAGAGCCGAATCCATTTTTCAAAAATGTAAGCAGGGAGTATTTCGTTCGTGCAACCGCCGACAGAAATGTTCACTTCATCACCTTTCATTCCTTGCCAACGAATAAAAATCTAACCTTTAGAGTGGGTGATAATTACGATCAGGTTCCTTCGAATTTTAAGCAAAAGCTGTCCATTGAGACACTAAAAACCACACCTGTAACGATAAAGCATGAAGGAAGCACACTAACCTTCTCAAACTTTGCTTCAGAAGAGATAATGAAAACAAACCCAATCACTTCTGAAAAACACAAAAAGCTGCGTAGTACAATACAGCTAGAGGCAACTTTGGCACCGGGTGTGATCTTTTTAGACTCCTGGGAGGGTGCTGATGATAAGGGCAAAGAATACGATTTTAATTTCATGGGCTCCACAACAAAAGATGAAAAAGGTAATTTTGTCGTGAAAGGTATACTCGTAGATGAAATGGACGCAATCCCGAAAGAGCTGACGCTTACGATCGAGGAACAAGTGAACAGAGCAAAAGATATGGATTGGAGCGTAGCACTTCCACTGAAGAACTAACGCAAAAATAAAACCACCACTCCCAATGAAACTGTAACAGCTCATGGGAGTGGTGGTCTTTTTTAGTTTCGGGTTCCTTTTACAGCCTTCACAGTAGAAAGCGCAGCAGCGAGATCGTCATAGATGACATTCCCTACAACAACCGTATCTGCAATTGCGGCCATTTCTGCCGCTTGCTCCGGGTTACGAATCCCTCCGCCATAAAAGAGATGGGCTTCGCCCGCGCCTGCTTTGGCTGCCTTGACGATCGCCGGGTCGCCGTATGTACCGCTGTACTCCATGTAGACAATTGGCAAACGGCAAATGTTCGTCGCTACCTGTGCGTACGCTTTGGCCTGCGAGGCATCCGCAATCGGACGTGCTTTCGTCAGCTGTGCTACGCCCGCGTCAGGATTGGCGATGATATATCCCTCTGTAATGATCTCATCCCAATGAATGTACGCGCCAAACGCTTGAAGCCCCGATACATGCGGAGCAAAAATCCAGTCAGGATCACCAGCGTTCAGTACGAGCGGGATCAAGTACGAATCAAATCCCGGCACGACAGCATCCAGCGAGGAAATCTCCAGTACTGCCGGTACCGCATAACGACGCAATCGCGACATCAATTCGAGCGTATTGTCATAGGTCACACCGTACGTGCCACCAACAATGATCGCATCTGTTCCGGACTCGCAAATCGCCTCCAAGGCCTCGTCATCGATTGTTTTATCCGGGTCTAGTTTAAATGTATGGCGCCAGCCACGATAGTCAATCAACGTTGCCTGCCTCCTAGCTATTTTCCGATCCGCTCAAGCGCCATCTGGTATCCGTCATTTCCGTAGTTCAGACAGCGTTTGACGCGGGAAATGGTCGCCGTACTTGCGCCGGTCTCTGCTTCAATCTGATTGTAGGTAAAGCCTTTGCGGAGCATTCTCGCCACTTCCAGGCGCTGTGCGAGCGACTGCATTTCGTTCACCGTGCACAGATCGTCAAAAAATTGATAGCATTCTTCCATTGTTTCCAGGGAAAGCACAGCTTCAAACAACTGCTCAAGCCCTTTTCCTTTTAATTTTTCCAATTGCATGTCTGTCACCTCTGTTATATAGTCCGTCTTTCGAGCGGTTTCTCACTGTACAATTTTTAAGCACTAAAGCTTCAACAATTATCTTAGAAGAAACCGCCTTCATCCGCAAGCCCTAATCCTTACTGGAACTTGAGCGACTTCGACAGACCTGGTGAGTTCGGCAATATGGCAACCCATGTATTTCCTGGCAGAAGCGGTGCTTCTTGCGTCAAAGCCGCGTCCTCATAGGCACGGATGACACCATTGCTGCGCTTCCATTTGACCTTGCGCGCTTTTCCCTGCTGGAATAAATAACCGTCTCCAGGGCCGATTACATCGACTGACAGACGCCCTTCTTTGTCCAGCACACGGTGCTTGGCAGAGATGACCAAGAGGTTGGTCGTAGACAACTGCTTCTTGTCGCTCAAGTCCAAATGCGGCTTGCCTGCTGTGAAGCGCATGTATTTCTTTTGCTCAGGATCGTATGTAAAAGCAGCTTTGTTCAGCGAATGGAAGGTCAAATCTACCTGAGTAGCTGGCTCGCCTTCCTTGATTTCGGCATCCTCCTTCAAGAACGTGAAGTGAGGCACCTCTGCCGTTTGACGCATTCCTTTATCCTCCATCGCTTTTTCCAAGAGCTCTGGCTTGGTGTACAGGTTATGCGGCATTTTCCGGAATTTTTCTCGCCAAAAGTATTGGCCGTTCGGGATCTCGTCCAGATGGCTGTAGTCTTTTCGCGCCAAGGTCTCCAGCGCATCTGGGCTGCCTCCTGCGTGAACGAGGACAGCGTCAAAGCCATTCCCGATCTGGATAAAATAAGGACGTATACTCCGGACAGGTCCAATTACTTCTGGCTTCTGACTTTGGAATATCGCTAGAAAGCGGGTCATTTCACCTTCTGACAATACTTCATAAATCATGTCCGCTTTGTTCACGCCTGTTTGTGGACGTGCGGGCGGAGCATTGTTGATCATCACCATAATCGGGCGTTTACTACCCAGGTTTTCGTGGCTGCCAAGTCCTGTCAGCGGTGCCTTATACGCATACTCGATAGGCTGATTCGTTTCCGGTGGAGTCTGCACTATCGGGTCCGGTATTTGCGGACTGGGCTGTGTGTCCACCGGCTTTTGGGCGCAAGCTGTAGTTAAGAGCAACAAGGCTAGTACCATGAGAGACGATTTGACTGTTCGTTTCATATGAATCGCTCCTTTCCATCTCTCGTTGTCGTATTTTCCCTGTTTCTTTTTCCAGAAGGATACAGGGGAATCCTGCTTCCACACGTTTTCCACGATTCTCATACGCCCGTGCCACACATCTTGTTTTTGGCTATGCTACAATAATGATATAAAACAGATGCAAAGCGAGGCCGAAATCTATGAATACCCCCTACCTCGTCTATCTGGTGGACGATGAAACGAACCTATTAGAGCTGCTGCAATCGTATTTGCAAAGCGCGGGATTGCAGGTAAAGGCGTTTTCGAACGGCAAGGACGTACTGCCGCTTCTTGATGAAGAATCACAACCGCATTTATGGATCTTGGACATCATGATGCCCGACATCGACGGCTATGAGCTATTGCGTCTCATTCGTGAAAAATCGAATGTACCGATCATCTTCATCTCCGCTCGCGATCAGGATGTCGATAAAATCATCGGATTGGAGCTAGGCAGCGACGATTATTTGGCGAAGCCTTTTCTACCACGTGAACTGGTCATTCGTGCGAAAAAGCTGTTGCAGCGCACCTATGAGAAGCCGGGTGCCGCAGCCTCCTCTACCCAAACCTTCCAGGATTGGGTAACGGTCGGTCCTTATATGATCTCAGAAAAAGGCAGACAAGTAAAAGAAGACGAAGAACTAATTGATTTAACGACAAAGGAATTCGAGCTCATCGTCTACCTTCTCCACAACCAGGGCTTGGCCTTAAATCGCGAGCAAATCCTGACCTCCATCTGGGGCGAGGACTACATCGGCTCAGACCGGGCTGTCGATGACTTGGTGAAGCGCATCCGCAAGAAAATGCCCAAGTTTCCCTTGGAGACGGTCTATGGCTTCGGCTACCGGATGACGCGTATATGAGCAAATTCCGAATGAAAAACCTGCCGATCTCCAGGCAAATTCTCATTTTGTTCATGATCCTGACGAGCGTCCTCGGGGTCGGACTTGGCATCGGGTATCCGCTTGCTGTCAAACAGTATCTAGTATCTAATACGTACTCGCTTTTAGAAGAAGAGTTCTACACGTTATCCCAGCATATTTCCTTCAATGAGCACAATGAGCTGCTGCCTGTTCCGGCTGCGGCCCCTTTATTTTTGCAGCTTTTACTTCAAGAGTATAAGTACTCATTCGATATGATCGTCTATGCCGAAAACGGACGGCAGCTAGGCAGTCGAAGCGACAGCCGTATTCCGAATGAAGATGCCAAGGAGCTGTTCCGCCAAGCCGCCTCGTATCCAAGCAATAAGCTCCAGCATGGCTCATTGGACCGCGGAGACGAAAGCTACCTGTTTGTCAGCAAAAAAATGGATTACCACGGCTTTCCATACTACATGGTGCTATTCTCCAAGGAACAGGAGCTCAACCAGATTAACTCGATTTTGACTCGTCAGTTCTTGCTTGTTTTTGGTCTCTTGCTGCTCGCAAGCTGGCTGTTAGCGGTATGGTTCAGCGGATTTTTGAGCAGACCACTCCGTACGCTAGAGGAGCTGTGCAAAAAGATCGCTCGTCGTCAGTTCGACATCCCGCTTGCGATGGATCGTGGAGATGAGATCGGTCAGCTCGCTCGCTCGTTCGATATGATGAAAAACCAACTGAAGGAATACGACGAGTCGCAGCAGCATTTTGTCCAAAATATTTCCCATGAGCTCAAAACACCGATCATGGCGATTCAGGGATACACGCAAGGACTCATTGAAGGCGTCTTCCAGGGACCTCAGGCTGAAAAAGGGCTTTCCATTATCATGGAGGAGAGTAAACGCCTTGAGAAAGTCGTCGGACAGCTCTTGTATATAACAAAGATCGAGTCTGTTTCCCAAATGATGCAAGTCGACCGCGTCGACCTGTCAGAGATGATGCACTTGCTGAAGCAGCGCCTCTCCGTGCTCAATCCGCACATTGAATGGGACCTAAATCTCCCCGCCGATCTGATCGTGGAAGGAGACGGCGAGCAATTAAGTACAGCTTTCGTCAATATCATGGAAAATCAACTGCGCTACGCCAAAAGCCGTCTGACGATCACAGGCAGACAAGCGGGAAAAAGCATCGTCGTCGCGATTTCCAATGACGGACCCCCGATTGAAGAGGGGCTGCTCCCGAATTTGTTCCAGCGCTTCCGCAAAGGAAAGTCGGGCAAGCATGGTCTTGGACTCGCCATTGCCCGCGCCGTCTTAGAAGCCCATAAAGGAACAATCGATGCCCGCAACGATCCAGACGGACCTTGCTTTACGATGATGGTTCCTGTCGAGTTTAAAGGCCGATTGCATTAATAGGAGAGGACACTGTTCCTCTCTTTTTTTATTCGTAAAATGAAGTTGAACATCTTCTTAAAGGAGAAATTCAATAAAAGCGTAGGAAGATACCGTGACAAACCCAAGCTTCTCATATACGTGTATCGCCGTCGGATTATCCGCAAAGACAACCAGATAAACATTCGCAGACTTCTCCAAGCCAATCCGCGCAATATCTGAGCTGATTTGCGTACCCAACCCTTTTTGGCGATGATGAACAGATGTACCGATGTTCCCGATTTCTACGTAGGCTTCGTCATAGACATGGAAGCCAGCTACGGCCATAGGCTCTCCGTTTTCTGAGAGAATCGCAATGTGTGGCATTTCCGCTACTTCCTCCGCCCGAAAGCTAATCATACCGAGCTCTGCTGCCATCTCCTCCACGATCTGCGCTTCGGATAACGCCAGTATGCGTGATTCTCCCACAGGCAGAAGACGTTCCGGGTATTTCAGCTTCATCAGCTTCATTGTTCGCGTCGCGAGTATATGGGGAATCTCCACATGGCTGAGGCTAGATTCTGCTACGGCTATAACGCCCTTTTGTCCAGCTGTCAGACTGCCTCCGAGCACATCTTTCATATAGGAAAGCATAGGCTCGATCTGATACGTCCCCTCGTTCTTCACCAAATGGAGAGAGAATGCGTGAAACGGCATCCCTTTCAAGTAAGACCCGATAGCAGTTAACTCCCCCTGCACACTATCCGTTACGACTACACTCCTGTCTGATCTCAAGTACATATTCCCGTACAAAATGTACGAATCTTCTAACGAAATTTGTTGTACTAATTGGCTTTGTTCATGACCTGTTCGCAATTTTAACAAAGAAATCACTCCTTCTATCGATTCCCTATTGACGTTGTCGTGCTTCGCGGTTAACATGGTAAAAATTTCTCTATTAAAGACCAACTAGGAGGAGAGAATCGTGGCTTTTTATTACACAGAACCATCTCGGACGTTTAATGAGTTTTTGCTTTTGCCAAATCTCACCACAAAAGAATGCACGCCAAACAATGTGGACTTATCCACTCCGATTACCAAGTATAAACAAGGTGAAAAGCCTGCCATCACATTAAACATACCGTTCTCATCCGCAGTCATGCAAGCAGTTTCCGACCATCACATGGCGGTCGCATTGGCTAGATGTGGCGGTATTTCGTTTATTTTTGGCTCCCAGTCCATCGAGAGCCAGGCAACGATGGTTCGCAAAGCAAAAGGCTACAAGGCTGGATTCGTCGTTAGCCGCTCCAACCTGACACCTAGCCATACGCTGAAAGACATTTTGGAATTGAAAGAGGCAACAGGACACTCCACCGTTGCCATTACGGAAGATGGTACGGCAAAGGGCAAGCTGCTCGGCATCGTAACCGGTCGCGATTATCGCATTAGCCGCGACTCTCAGGACAAGCTCGTCAGTGACATCATGACGCCATTCTCGAAGCTGATCTATGGCAAATCCGGCATCACGCTCTCCGAAGCGAACGACCTGATCTGGGAGCACAAGCTCAACTGCCTGCCGATCGTTGACGAAAATCAAAATCTCGACTTCCTTGTTTTCCGCAAGGACTACGATGCTCGCAAAAACAATCCGCTGTCCCTCTTGGACACGAACAAGAGCTATATCGTAGGTGCGGGTATCAACACCAAGGACTACAAGGAGCGCGTCCCTGCATTGGTTGAAGCAGGCGTTGATATTCTGGTCATCGACTCCTCCGACGGGTTCAGTGAATGGCAGCGCGAGACGGTTCAATATGTAAAAGAAAACTTTAACGTACCAATCGGTGCTGGTAACGTCGTCGACAAAGAAGGCTTCCGCTATCTCGTGGAATCTGGCGCTGACTTCGTCAAAGTAGGAATTGGCGGCGGCTCCATCTGCATTACCCGTGAACAAAAAGGGATCGGACGCGGTCAAGCCTCTTCACTCATTGAAGTGGCAGCAGCCCGCGACGAGTACTTCAAGGAAACAGGCATATACGTGCCACTCTGCTCCGACGGCGGAATCGTTCACGACTATCACGTAACACTCGCACTGGCTATGGGTGCAGATTTCGTCATGCTGGGCCGTTATTTCGCTCGCTTCGACGAGAGCCCGACCAAAAAAGTGAAAATCGGGAACAACTTCGTGAAAGAATACTGGGGAGAAGGCTCCAACCGCGCTCGCAACTGGCAACGCTACGACACTGGCGGCAAAAGCAGTCTTGTCTTTGAAGAAGGCGTCGACTCCTACGTACCATACGCGGGAAGTCTGCGCGAGAACATGGACCGTACCTTGAGCAAAATCAAATCGACCATGTGCAATTGCGGGTCGCTCTCCATATCAGAGCTTCAGCAAAAAGCTCGGATCACCGTCATCTCCGCTACCAGCCTGGTAGAAGGCGGAGCACATGACGTCATCCTGAAAGAAAGCAGCATGGCTGCTGAGTAATACAATCAATTCGTAATCAGGAAAAACCAGTCTGCAGTGAACTGCACCCCAATTGTTAGACACACTTAACAGTTGGAGGTGCAGTTTACATCACTAGCAGACTGGTTTTTCATAACGTTTTCGTAAGCCCCCTACAATCAGTAAGAGAACGGGCAAGAACAAACCGTACGTCAAGGAATAAGGCATCCAAATTTCTGAAACGAAGGTGTCAAAATAAGGGCGGTTGGGCATAGTTGCCAGTGCCATCACAATCATGATCATCCCCATAGGAAGTGTCAAAGGGCGGTAATCCCGAAGCCCCAGCGTATGTGCGATGCCGCAGTTCGTCGCATAATAGCAAATGGTAATTTTGACAACGAGCGTGATAAACCAGATAACGGCCATCAACACTTCGATTCGCTCAAAAAAATTGCCGATACTGATTTTTTGCGCAAGTGTGTAGCTTGGGTAGGCGAGCAGTACGGTAATATCGGCCCCCAAGACCAAAATCGCCACAGCGGTAATCATCGTCAGGAAGAAATTAGCCAAAAGGATGCCCAGAATATAAGCTTTGGCCGCACGCACTGGACGTTTTACGAGGGGAAACAACACGATCAGAATGACCGATTCCAGCAAATAACCCACGTACCTGAAGTTCCCCCCGAATACAGGAGCGATTCCATGCGCAAGCACAGGCTTCACATTTTCTATTTTGATCTGGGGGAAGATAAATACGATCAAGATAATGAACAGTAAGAGAAAATACGGAAACAACAGCTCACTCACCCGAGAAAACACTTCTGCTCCACTGCGGACCCCCATGACGATGATCACTGTAAACAAGACAAGAATAATTTCAATGGGAGTCTCCTGCATAATCTGTGTCGTGACAAAATCACCTATCTCCATCAGCATAAGCGAAGCGTCGATGAAGAAATAGGTGATGAACAGAACAGCCACCGCTTTCCCTATCCAGTTTCCCAATATTTCCTCGCTGTACTGAAAGATCGACTTATTCGGATACCGCTTACTCAACAATACATACAGATAGGTCAAAAGAAAGCCTTCCCCCCACCCTATGAGAGCAGAGATCCATGCATCTTGTTTAGCAGCGGTAGCAGTAAGCGAAGGTACGTACAAAATCGCATCGCCAATCCCAAAAAGCGCCACCAGTATCATGAATTGCCTTGCGCTAATATGACCGTTGTCTATCAATTCCTCTCGCTCCTCCGCCTCGCTGCTGGCTACTGCTTCATTCCACAGTTCCCAAAATGAAGTCGCTGAATGGTTTATAGACAAATGTGATCCAGTCCAACGGGTTCGGAATATTCGCCTCAAGTGATTCGGCTATGCCAAGTCCCGTCCCGACTACAAGCAGTATGAAGAAAACCAGCATATCCTTCTTCATCGCGTTTCTTTTCATGTAAGGCACCTCAATAAGGGCAATGAGCAGGCTGATCAGCAAAATCATTATGATGGTCCACATGCTGTGCAGCGCACCTACTTTTTCGCTGGAATACCTTTACCATTTCCCCAGATGGAAAAAGTTATGCTTTAATCCTTTTTTATGAAAGGAATAAACGAATTACCTACCTTTCCTGTTCGCCTGAGCCTCACGTCCGTTTTTATCTTCACTTGCAGGTTGGTGAATTTCGAATCCCAATCATCCTTTACCTTCTCCCAGCCCTTCGGGTCATTTTGGTAGATTGACTGCCCAAATCCCAAAACATCTGAGTGGTATTCCTTTTGTGTTTTATGGATGGCACTTACGATTTTCTCTCTGATCCTCTTTTCCACATCCGCCTCCAATTTGTATATGGTTTGGGGATTGGACAAGTCTTTCGGACACGCCACCTCGCCGACATTCCCCTCGGCCGAAACACTCACTTCTATTTGTGGCTTGCCATTCTTCACCTTCCCGTTGACCGTTGTTTTGTTCCGAATGATCTCAATGACGATTTTATTGTTTTTGTCACAAGGAATTTCTTCTATCGTACTGTCCACTCTGTCTGTGATATAGCTGAATCCGATGCTTTCCTCTTCGTTCAACCACCCCAGCAGTTTATCTTTTTTGAAGACCCCAATGTCCTTGTACCTCAACAGATTGGGTTGGCTAACTTTTTGGGAGTTCATATCAGATGTACCCGTATGTACATTCCCTTTCAGCGTAGCACCTACCAGAACCGGCTCTACGCCTTCTCGCAGCAAATCGGCAATAACTTCATCCAATTTCATGGAGACGATCGATCCCCAGGACTTCTCTGCCGTTTCCAAGCTTTTGTAGAGCTTCGTCGCTGGGATTTTTTCCAACGGGTCGATCATGCTGAGGATTTGAAGCGCTGTTGTATCCTTCGCCAGAATGACATAAAAATCGGGTCGAACCTCATGATCGCGAAATAACAAGTCCAGCGCTTCTTTTATCCCTTCTCTTGCTACCTGCTCCCCCAAAACTAGCACCTGGATATGGGAAAAATACAGCCTTCTGGGCGTTTCCGTTGTCATTCTCCGGATTCCCTCAAAAATGCTTGATGCTCGCATACTGTAAGTGGCAACAGCTGATTGGCTTATCTTCCCGCCCTCTTTTGACGCTACCGCGCCGGGATTGACGATTTGGGCGGAAATTACGTACTCTCCGTCAATCTTGTCGATACCTGTCCCCATGACAATTGCCAAATCATTCAATTCTCTGCGGTTCCAGCAACCTGTCAACAAAACGAGAATGACGATGGCCAAAAGGACCACACCTTTTCGTTTCATGCCGTCTCCACCTCGGCTATCGATTTATCTTCACACAACACGATGCTCGGGCTACTTTTTACGATTTCGTTCTCTGACGCTGTTTTTCTGGCGCAAAAAATGGGGACGTGTATGCATCATCCCGATCGGAATCCGAAGCAGCGTATCCTTTTGATCGGCGAGATTCACAGGGGCAAGCGGAGCCATATACGGGACGCCGAACGAGCGCAAGGTGCACAGGTGAATGCACAAAGCGATCATCCCCACAAATACGCCAATCAGACCAAAGCTGGCGGCAAGTGCCATCAAGCCGAACCGCAACAGTCGAATCGGAATGGACATGGAAAAGGAAGGGAAGACAAAGCTGGTGATAGCCGTAATGGAAACGACCATGACCGTCGCGGGGGAAACAAGACCTGCCTGCACAGCCGCTTCTCCCAGCACAAGTGCTCCCACGATGGAGATTGCCGGACCAACCGCTCTCGGCATCCGTATCCCCGCCTCTCGCAGCATTTCAAAGGTAAACTCCATCAACAGCGCCTCGACGGCTGCCGGAAATGGCACTCCTTCACGCTGAGCTGCAATGCTCATGATCAGGTTTGTTTGCAGCATTTCCTGGTGAAAGGTCGTAATGGCGACATAAAGGGAGGGTGCGAGCAAAGCGATAAAAAAAGAAATAAGGCGCAAAATGCGCAGAATCCCAAAATCCGCACGATTGTAATAATCCTCTGGGGACTGGAAGAATTGGACGAAGACTGCGGGAACCAGCAAAACAATAGGTGTACCATCCACCAGAATGGCGACGCGCCCTTCCAGTAGCCCGGCTGCCACTGAGTCTGGGCGCTCCGTATTGTAAATCGTTGGAAACGGAGTAAAGGTATGATCCTGAATCATTTCTTCGATGTTTCCGCTCTCCAAAATACCGTCGATCTGAATCTGCCCCAGCCGCTCTTTCACTTCTGCCACTACGCTCTCCTGCACGACTCCTTTTATATACATCAGGGAGACTTTGGTCTTAGTCATGTTCCCGATCTGCACAGTCTCCAACCAAAGATTGCGATTATTGATCCGCCGACGCACCAAAGCCGTATTGGTCCGGAGGTTTTCCGAAAACGCTTCTCTGGAACCGCGCACCACCGTCTGCACGGATGCCTCCTGAACACCACGATCCTCCCACTGCTTCGTATTGACGATAAAGCCGTACGAACAACCATCTACCAAAATAACGGTGTCCCCAGTCAATATCGCATCAAACAAATGGTCAAAGTCATATACCTCTTCTACTCCGCCGATCGTCAGCAGAAAATCCTTCATTAGTAGCAACGGCTCTACTTCCCGCTCGGCTTCTATAGGGATTTCCGTCTTTCTCGCATGGATCATGAGAGACTCCAGGAAGCTGCTGATCATATTTTTATCGACCAGACCCTCGGTATATAAAATCCCCACCAGTATCTGATCAACGGCTTCCAGTCGCACTTGCCGCATCACGAGATCCGTGCTGTTGCCCAGCTCTTTCTTCACTTTTTCCAGATTTTCGTCCAACGAGCAAAGAAAGAACGCAGATTGTTTTCCTGTATCGATCATTACGTATCACTCTTTTTCCAGTTCGGGATATGTTTACTATCCCTCATGGCTCTGGGGTCTATGCTGAACGCAAAAAAGGCCCCCTTATTGGAGGCCCTTCTCGATACCTTCACTTGGAGTATAATCGAGATACATAGGAATCGATATCTTCAACGATCCCGGGTCTTTTTGGATGAACGTGAATTATCTCGTAGTCCGGTCCTACAATTGCCACGTGTCCAACAAAAAAAGTCGAAAGGCTTTTTTTCGAGTACAATACGTCTCCTCGCTTCATATCCGTGTTAGTACCAGGATATTGTGGTCTATCAGATGCCCTATAAAATTCCTCCTATAAAGTTGATTAACGATAGTAGGGCGTCCATTATCGCTTTCACTCTTTACGGAAAAAAAGCATCGTTTTACAACCACTTTTTGAAGGGATAACGAAAATGAACAAAAAAATAATGATTATAGTTTTCCTAGGCGTAATCCTTATCTCTGTTCCAGTTATATATGTTCAAGGAATTTTGTTAAGCTTAGAGAATCAGGTACGCCAACATCTCATTACCGAGAAAAATATTGATGAGAAAATAATAGTTAGTGTAGATGGCGTTTTTGGGAAGCTTCCGCTCTTTAGTGTAGAAGTTATTTTTGCTGATGAACCCGATGTAAAATACTTTTATACTGAAAAAAACGGAAAAATAATAACTTTACATTCAACGCTTAAACCCAAAGGATACGAATACAAACATAAATGAGTCCCCGGACGCCGGTACTCCCCCATCCCCTGTCACCTCAGCTTTATTGGGTCCCGATAATGGGCTTTATGTATCATATTAGCCAAATAAAGTAATAACCAGCCGACGCAAAAAAAATCAGCTGGTTATTTTACTTTCATCATGTTTTTTCAAAGAGCGCGTGCATGGGTTTAATCAACATGCTGATGAATTGAAAGTTTCTGTTGAAAATCCATATAAAGAAGTAAAGCTCAGCAATGGTTACACTATTTTGCAGAACTCACTAATGGAGGCTTCGTACGCAAACAGCTTCAATGTCACCATTTTTACGGCAAACGATATTCCGCAAACGGCTCTCCGTTTCGATACACATCACTCAGACGGTCCAGCTCTGCCAATGTCGCTTCATCCAGCTCCAAGGATGCACTCTGCAAATTATCCGTAAACTGCTCTACACTGGTCGCTCCCACTATGACCGAAGAGACAGCAGGCTTGTGCATCAGCCACGCCAAGGACAGCACACTGGAGGATACACCAAGTCCCGCCGCTACCTGACTGATTTTTCGTCCAAACTCCAGCTTGTCTTCGCTAAGCATGCGGACGAAACGCGGCTCCTTGTCCGCCCGCGAGCCAGCCGGAGCCTGATCCGTCGAGGTGTATTTGCCAGTTAAAATTCCACCGGCCAGTGGGAAGTACGGAATGATGCCCACACCCTGATCGAGACAAAGAGGCACCAGCTCACGCTCCGGCGTCCGGTCTGCCAGCGAATAGCTGACCTGCGTCGATATGTAACGATTCAGCCCTTCACGCTGGCTGATGCCAATCGCTTTCATCAACTCCCAGGCGGCATAGTTTGATGCCCCGATGTAACGCACCTTCCCGGACCGCACCATATCGTCTAACGCACGCAAAGTTTCCTCCAAAGGCGTCTCTGGATCAAAGGTGTGAATCTGGTACAGATCCACATAATCGGTTCGCAGCCGCTTCAAGCTGTTCTCCAGCTCCAGCATCAGGTGGTAGCGCGACGAGCCTCTTTGGTTCGGTCCATCGCCTTTTACCAACCCAGCCTTCGTTGCCAGAACGACCTCGTGTCGCTTCCCTGAAAGCGCCAGCCCGATGATTCGCTCTGACTCTGTTTGCGTGTAAATATTCGCCGTATCAATAAACGTAATCCCGTTATCTATTGCGGTATGAATAATGTTTGCAGAGGTATTTTCGTCAGCACGTCCCCCGAATGAGTTCGTCCCCAATCCCAATGCCGATACCTTCAATCCACTGCCACCGAGTCGGTAGTATTTCATCTTGTCATCGACCTCTTTTCATAATAGGAATGCTCTTCCATTATCTCCTATTTGGGTGGGGATTGCATGGTTTTCCAATTCAGCATACAAAGAAGCTCACTCCTATTATCGTTCTAGTGGGAGTAAGCATTGGTTGTATCTATATGAAACTATTCACCGGCAATCCAGACAGCTTCGTTTAATTCCTTAGAACTAGATAACAACTTGCACAGCTCAAGAAGCAGTTCCTTTGCCTCCTGACTTAATGAGGCTGATTTTATTTTTTGCAGTTGGTCTAATACAATACCTATGTCTGGAACTTTCCAAGATTGCTCCCACCAAGGGTCCTCAACATTGTAGTGATAGGCAAAACCAGTCCAGCCGTCTTCTTCCGGCTCTATCTGTCTCATTATTTCGTCAAAATATCCGCCCCAGATTTGTAATATATATGTATCGCCATTGGACAGATATCTTATAAATTGTATCTCACCTTCACCTTCAAAACCTTTATAGTATTTGCTATTGATTATCTCCATAACTCACCTTTCATTTCCATAGTTTGCTATATTTATCTCTTTTAGTAACTCAGCCAAATGGAACCCTGAGACTCCAATTAGAAATAACTCTTTCTTGTAATTAATAAATTCTATTTTGTTTGGAATAGACTGTCTGTAAATTTCTAGAATTTTGTCTTTACAGTCGATGACTTTTTTCTTATCCTTCATTTTAGAATAAAGCTCAAAATCGTTAATGATCATGGGATCAAGTAAAATTTTCTGATCTCTTGATAATTATTCTCAAATACAACCGAAACATAGATTCCTTTTACGTATTCCTCTATATTCAGCAATATCTCTATGTAGAATCCATTCATATTGGAAATAAATCCAAGTTGTTTTACGCTTGTAGAAGTTTGTAAATTTTTTTCGTCTATGCAATTTATCAGTTCATTCGCATTATCATTTATCTTTTCTTTTAAATTGATTTTAGAAAAATCAATTCTGCTCATGATTCCCTCCTTGCTCTGTGATTAAATTCCATTTAATAAATTCAGTGCAAATTGCTATAATTCAACGCCGTCTGGCTTTTGTTCAGTACCTTTATAGTTCATATGAACAATGCTATTCACAACATATTTATTCATAGGATTATTTGCATGTACTAACTAAAACTATTCCTGTTAACTGTCCCTGCCAGTTATAACAACAACCGCTTAACTCCTTCGAATTACATTCAACGTCTGGACAGAAAAAAGCTCATTCCTCCTTATCGTTTAAGGTTGAACAAGCTTTTGAAGTATAGAGCGAGAGTTATTTTTCTGTGAAACTTGCAGATGTCCTCTTTGTTAGCTCGATACTCTCGGGTACATTAACAATCAGGTACTTAGGTGTTCTTTCTGGTAGACGCCTTATATACATAGCCCTCCAATAGATATAATTTTATCTCCTAAGTAATCGTAGTATTGTTGAAACCACAATAGGATTACTAAGCCCCTACTCTAAAAACTAATTTACAAGAAGATTCCTCTCAAAGTTTCTATCTTCTCCAATTCATATTGATAATTACATCTACCATTAAAACACTCCTCCATATTTCTAAAAAAGACATATGCCCCTTCTAACATCGTTTCAATAAATTCGTTTTTTGGAAGCACGGCTTTAATTTGGACATTTGCCTCTAACTCATATAGCACCAAATCCTCAGATATGGATTTTAAATGGAGCTTTACGGGTTGGTCTGGAAAATACGTCTCCCCCTCTCCTGTATTCAAAAGACTCTCAATGACATTTAAAAAATATGCCCATAATTGGTCAACTAAATCCCATAAAGTTACGTCAAGCAAAACCTGTTCGTAATATTTTAATGTTATTGCACCATTAAGATAATCAAAGTCTAATAAACTTTCGAGATCTAATACCTCATTGGTATTAGTGATCTGAACAAAATAGTCATCAACGTTAGATTTCAAAAGCGATAAGTCACTTATCTCTCTATCTGGTTTATTAATTAAAGTATTTACATAAAACAATTCGTTCACCTACTCCTCAGGATAAAATTGACCTACTCGTCCTTTGTTAAACCCTACAATATATTCTACATCTTTATAAGTTCCCTTTATTTGATAACTAAAGGTTGTACCATTTTTTAAAAGAATGTCTCGATTTTCCTTCATGATAAATTCTATAGCATTTGCTACTTCATCAATAGACATATCTTCCTTCAAAAAGGTCTGTTTTGCTTTTATTGAGCCATCCCAGTATTCTGGATGATGCCTTTCTAGAATGTGCTTCATTCCCCGTTTGTCTATTAAGAAGTTTTGATTTCCAAAAATGTATTTTTTGCTTTGGAAGTTTTCAAGAGCATTCACAACTTTACTAGGCTCAGCTTTTACCGGACCCTTTTTTACTTTCCTTGTAGCATTTAGCATTTCCTCAAGGTTTTTTAATCTACCAAGCGTAAGTGCCTGCAATGCAAGTCCACCGATTGCAAGTCCATCCGCGAGATTGATTTCATCATCCTGCAACGTATCCATATCTTCCTGCATCGGCTCCACAAAGCTTTCTTGCACAAACAGCTCTACACCCTTAGGCAAATCCTCTGCCGCCTTCTGCAAACCTCTTGGCAATTCATTCGCCGCTTTCTCCAAAGCTCCTGGCAACTCACTAGCCGCTTTTTGCATCGCAGCAGGAACATCCCCCAGCTTTGATATCCCTTTAACGAAGTGATCCCACGTACTTGGCTTTTCCTGCGGTTTCTCACAAGCAGGTCCTTGTCCAAAACCTGCGGCTGGTGATCCACTCTTTGCTGCCGCCTGATTCCCTACCGTCACACCGCCCAAATCCTGCCCGTCATCCTCAATCTTGATCAACCCACAATGAAAACACATATTCGTGGACTTGTTCAGCAAGGCCGGATGGCCGTCGACCATTTTGTCCGCTTTCCCATCCATCCATGGCATCGTCGTCAATGGCATCGTCGTCAATGGCGTGCATGGCATTGGGGTGAGTACACCGTTATTGGCGGCAGTGGCGGAGGCGACGGCGGGATTTTTCAAGCTGCTGCATTTCCCGAATGGCATGATATTTGTGTTGGGGACGAAATCCATGATGCTCACTTGTGGCTTCCCTTTTACGAACACCCCATGGCTGAATGGCATTTTCAGCCGACTCAATTGACTGCCACTACTACATGAAAGAATGGCTCCTACCACCACGTAGCTCTTGCGTTCCGCACTCGACTGCTGGATGTTTATTCCTTCAATATTGGACATACAGTCTCCTCCTCTCTGTAAATGTTGCTATACAGATGGAAGATGCTCATGTTGATCGATGTGGCCTGATATCCAATCTATATATAAAAAGGAAATAATGCCTATACATTGAAATATCGGATTCGGGCAGATCACGAGCTATAGATAGAAAGTTGCAAATACACGACAATCCTTATAGGCATTTAGAGCTACTGACATAAAAAAACACCTACCCAGATGCAACGTCACACGCATCAGGCAGGTGCTTCTTATCATTTTTCTTTCTCTATACTTCCTCTATCAACCGCGCCAACAAGGTAGCGCGCGTCGATATTTCACCCAGTTCGATCCATTCATCCGGCGAGTGGGCGTAGCCACCCTTCACACCAAGTCCATCCAGAGTCGGGACTCCGCAAGCCGCAGCGAAGTTTCCATCGCTGACTCCTCCTGTCCCTGACTCTTCCAAAGCCATCCCTAGTTCATTGATGCTAATCGATTGTGCAAGGGAAAACAATTTGCCTGTCTCTTCGGTTCGCTCCATCGGCGGTCGGCGAATGCCTCCCTTTACGCTGATGGTTGTACCGGCGAGCACTGGCGTAAGTTCACTCATTACCTTCTCGATGCGTAGCGCCTCTTCCATCGAGACGAATCTCACATCTACTTCGGCTTCTGCCGAGTCGGCTACGACATTGGAGCCTATTCCGCCCTTGATGACACCCACGTTGACCGTTGTTCCTTTTTCGTAGTCGGTCAAGGCATGCAGATATTGCACCTGTCTCGCCAGCTCTTCAATGGCGGAGACGCCTTTTTGATGATCGACGCCCGCGTGCGAAGAAATACCACTGACTGTCATGGTAAAATAGGCGCTTCCCTTCCGCCATGTTTTGAGTGCGCCACTCGGTTCAGTTGGCGGCTCCAATACAAAGCTGGCAACGGAACGGGCTGCTTCCTCCTCCACCAGTCTGCGAGAAGTCGGGCTGCCGATCTCCTCGTCACTGTTTAAGAGAAGCACGATTTTTTTATCTTGAGGCAAGCGATCCAGCTTCACCAATGCCCGCATCGCAAACATCGCTTGCAAGACGCCCGCTTTCATATCGTATACGCCTGGTCCGTACGCTTTCTCATTCCGGATCGTAAACGGTCGGCGAGCTGCTTCTCCTTCGAGCCATACGGTATCGTAGTGACCGATGATGAGGATTTGCTTTTCCCCATCACCCAGCGTGCAACGAACCTGATCGCCATACGTCGCATTCGGAATGAGCTCAGCGACTCCACCTGTCAGCCGTTGAAACTGAAGTGCGAACCAGCCCGCCATGCGGTCGCCCAGCCGCTTGTCACGAGAAGGCGAGTCCATGTTGACTGCCTCTTCGAGAAGCTGTAGATAGTGAGTCATATTCTCTTGTACATAAGTGTGGATTGACATAGTGCCTCTTCCTTAGTGAGATTGTGAATTGAGTCCGAACAGGCGATCTAGTCCGTACACTTTTTCCAACAAGACGATGAACACCAGGCTCAGCAGGATGACCACTGAGGAAATCGAAGCCACCAACGGGTCAAGCGTTTCCTGCATATAGGTGAAAATCGCGAGTGGCAGCGTCGTCGTATCCGGTGCCACCAAGAATAAGGAAACCGTCACATTGTCAAACGACGTCAAGAACGAAAAGATCATCCCCGACACGATGGCCGGACGCAACAGTGGCAACGTAATATCCCAGAACACCCGTAACGGATGGGCACCCAGCATGTATCCCGCTTTTTCCAACGTATAATCGAACGAGCTAAGCCCCGTGAGAACCAGCCTAACAACATACGGGATCGAGATCAGCATATGCGCCAGCAAAAGCCCCGTAAACGTTCCTGCGATGCCAATTCTCGTGAAAAACAGCAACGCGGAAATCCCGATAATGAGCGACGGAACGGTAAGCGGTGAAAGCATCAGCGCGTTGATGACGCCGCTTCCACGAAACTTGTATTTGGACAGCGCGAACGCAGCCAATGTCCCTAAGAGAGTCGCCATAATCGCCGTTACAGTAGCTAGCTTAAGACTAAACCACAGCGAATCGATGAACTCCGGTCGATCCAAAATCATTTCATACCATTGCCACGAAAACCCTTCCGGCGGAAACGCAAGATATCCTGCTGCGGTAAAGGAGCTCGGGATGATGACCAGAAACGGCAGATTGACCAAAACCAGTACAAAGAATGTGATGAGTCCGAGTACATTTATTTTTTTCATGACGCAAACACCTCTTTATACCGCTTGGTTTCAATCAGCTTCGTATACAAAGTCACCAACAGAATCGTACTGCCCAGAAGCAGGAAGGCAAGTGCCGCACCCAAAGGCCAGTTCAATGTCGCCATAATTTGCTCATAAGCGATGACAGGCAAGACTTTTACGGAAGTACCACCCATCAAGGCAGGCGTCACAAAGGCACTCATCGACAAGCTGAACACCAGTGTCGTCCCGGCAACAATCCCCGGCAAGCACAACGGCAGAGTCACACTGAAAAACGTCCGCACGCGGGAAGCTCCCAAAATCGACGCCGCCTTGTTCAAGGACGGATCGATGGCATACAGACTGGTCGCTATCGCCAGAACCATGTAGGCGATAAAGGAATCCGTCAGACCGATCACAATACCCAGCTCGTTGTATAACAGTCGCAACGGTTGATCGATCAGACCCAGACTGATCAACGTTTCGTTGATCCACCCTTTTTCCCCCAATACCACTACCCAACCGAAGTTGCGAATAACGACACTGATGAGGTGAGGGGCCAGAATCAGCATGGTAACAATCCCTCTCATTTTCCCTGTAGCCTGCGCCATGTACATCGCAACAGGGAATCCGAGCAAGAGGCAAGCCAGTACCGTCCAGAGACTCACGCGAATCGTCCGCCAAAGAATCTCCAAGTAGTACGGATCTTGTACAAATAATAAATAATTGTGCAAAGAGAACGCCTGATTCTCATCCTGAAAGCTGAGCAAAAGCATCATCAGCATTGGCAGGATAAAAACGCCCAGCAGCAAGATCAGCGCGGGTGCGGTCAGTAACGTAACAGAGAGACGCTTGTTCATCCGTCATCCCCTTCCTGCGGGCATGACCAGTACGTCGTCCGCGTTCCATTGACAGTAAACCGTTTGTCCCTCTTTGCGATCCACAGAACTATCGGTCATTTGGACTTTTACTGAAAGCATATGCTCCCCGGCCTTGACCTCACATTCTGTGTAAGAGCCCAGGAAGGAGGCAAGCTGCAAATGTCCTTTTACCCGATTCGCTTCCTCACTGACTGGTGTATCGGTCAGCTTGATTTTCTCTGGTCGGATAAAAATAATCGCTTTCTCATGGAGTGACACTGTTCGCTGTTGCTTTGCCGCCTGCACGAGCATTCCACCAGTAGTCCGCAGTGTGAGTACATCTCCGTCGATACCGATGACTTCCCCTTCCAAGCGGTTTGTCTTACCAATGAACGTATGCACGAATTCAGAAGCTGGCTCATTGTAAATCTCGAGCGGCGTGCCGATCTGCTCTACGAATCCGTGATTCATGACGACGATACGATCAGACAGTGCCAGAGCTTCTTCCTGGTCATGTGTAACGAAAATGGTCGTAACGCCAATTTCATGATGTAAGCGCTTTAACTCATCGCGCAGCTCTTCACGAAGCTTTGCATCCAAGTTACTGAGCGGCTCATCCAAAAGCAGGAGGGAAGGCTCAATGACAAGCGCCCGTGCAATCGCAATCCGTTGACGCTGTCCGCCAGAGAGCTGTTTCGGGTAGCGATCTGCTACGTTTGGCAGCTTGACCAGAGACAGCACGCGATTCACGCGCTCTTGCATTTCCTGCTTGCTTACTTTGCGTAATTTCAGACCGTAGGCAATGTTTTCTGCCACAGTCATATGCGGGAACAACGAGTATGTCTGGAACACCATTCCCAGCTCCCGTTTGTACGGAGGTACGCCATTCATTCGCTGCCCCTTGATCAAGAGGTCTCCGCCATCCGGGTCCAAAAATCCGGCGATCATATTCAAGGTCGTGGTCTTACCGCAACCAGATGGGCCGAGAAACGAGATGAATTCGCCTTGCTCCACCTGCAGGTTGAAGTTTTGAACCACGACATTGCTTTGAAATTTTTTCATGATGCCGCGCAGTTCAACGTCAATCACCTTGGTCACGTAAATACCTACTTTCCTGTTTTAGGTGCAATTTCTTTGTTAAAGCGATCCAGCCAAGCAGATGTTTCCTTGCTCACTACGCCATAGTCGAAGTCCACAACTTTTGTACGATCGAATTCCAATGTCTTCGCTACATCGTCAGGCAGTTTCACAGTCGTTGCTGGGTTGTAGTACAGCTTCGTTGCGTACATGGTTTGAATTTCATCTGTCAAAAGGAAATCGACGAATGCTTTTGCGGCTTTAGGACTCTTCGAACCTTTTACCAGCGTAGCTACGTTCGGTACGATATTTCCGCCCTCTTCAGGGAAAACAAACTCCAATGGTACTCCTGCTTCTTTTTGAGTCAAGCTGCGTGCCATCGTCCAAGTCGTGTAGGCAGCACTCTTGTTTTGCAGATTTTGCTGGAGCTGTGCAGCGCTCTTCGCGAAGGTCGGCATGTATCCTGCAATCGTTTCCATTTGCTTGAAGCCCGATTCCATATTTTTCTCAGACCCGCCATTTGCGTACGACAGCATGATCATCGCAGAGCGTCCGAAGTTGCTCGCTACGTCTGTCATTGTGATATAGCCCTTCACTTCAGGCTTGGCCAGGTCATTCCAGGACTTCGGTACAGGCAAGCCTTTTTCTTTGACCAGATCTGTATTGTAGGAAATCCCCATCGGTGTGAAGTTCACGACAACACCGCTATTCTCTGTTACATGCAAATCTTCTGGCACGTTTTTCATGTTCGGGATATCGGTTGCGGATACTGTTTCCCACAAGCCTTCTTGACGACCTTTCTCTTGCTCGCCGCCCTCAACGATGGTCAGGTCAATTTGTGGAGCATTTTTCTGTGCCTTTACTTTCGCTACGATATCCGTGGAAACACCGGAAACATAGGTCAGCTTCACATTCGGGTACTTCTCGTTAAATTTCTTGAAGACTTCATCCTTCATCATCTTCTCAACGGTCGCGCCATTCCCTGCGACTACCAGTGTGTCTTCCAGCTGTACCTGTGCTTCTGTGCCGCTATTGCTGCCAGCAGCCGGTGCAGGAGCAGATGTTTGTGGTGCGGATGAGCCACATCCAGCGAGCAAGGAACCAGTCAAAGCGAAAATGGACAAGACAGATAATGCCTTTTTCTTCATGTACGTTCGACCCCCGATTGTCTAGTTTGTTCACGAATAGAGAACGATGTTTCCTATTCAAGAACGATAATGTTATACTAGCACAAAGATACTGACTATTCAAGGTAGTCGTAATAGCAGCATCTTTGCACCAATTGGAGGCTTGTCAGCATTCTTTCTAATGGTAAAATAACTTCAATCAAGACTCTTCTTTTTAGAGGGGCTACTGTACGTTAAAGGAGACGTTTGTATGGACCAAGTATTGTCTTCTGTTCGAAATGGCTGTCGGCTGTTAAAAATATTTCTCGATTCCCCAAAGGAGCTCGGGGTAACTGAACTCAGTAAAAAGCTCCAGCTGTCCAAAGGCGCCGTTCACAAGCTCCTGTCTACGCTGGAATCGGAGGGCTTTATCCGTCAAAATGAAAAAACCAAGCAATATACGCTTGGCTACACGTTGCTGGAGCTGGGCACAAAGGTGCTCACGAACCACGATATCGTTGATTTTTCCAAGCCATTTCTGGGTCAGCTCGTCACACGGACGAATGAATTGGCTGTCTTGTGCGTACAAGATTCCAAGGACGCGATCTACGTTGCTAAAGAGGATTCGCTTCATCCCGTTCGCTTTACCGTAGAATCGTTCCGGCGTTTTCCTCTCTACTCTACCTCCGCCGCAAGGGTCTTGCTCGCCTATCAGTCGGAGGAGTTTCAGGATGAGATTTTGCAGGAGCACCCTCTGAAAAGCTACACGCCGCATTCATACACGTCGGTCGAGCAGATCAAGGAGGACTTGGTGGTGATCCGCGAGCGCGGCTATGAAATCAGCTCGAATCGACGCAATACAGGCGTGACCGGAATCGCTGCTCCTATTTTTGATTCGACTGGACACGTAACCGCATCGATCAGCGTCATCGGTCCCTCGGATCGCGTGATGCCGAAACTAGATGAGATTTTACAAGAAACACTCGCTACAGTGCGCGCGATGTCAGCTCAGCTAGGGTATCGATTGTCTTAATGGCTCTATGTAAGAAAAAACCTCCTGCTCATCAGACTGCTCCGATGACAGGAGGTTTCCCTTTATGCAGACTCACCCAGCTTCTACACGTACTTTTCCCGCAGCTGTTCCCAGCGGTTTCACGACCATTCGGGCTGTTCCCCCTCCAGCATTTCTTCGAACAGCGCCAGATGAACATGCCAACCAGCCAGCATGTAAGAGAGTCGCTCAGGAACCCGAATCGTATGGGTGAGCTCCAAAAGACAGCCTTCTTTTTAAAGGCGACAGCTCCCAACGTACAGCGGACTCGCTCGCAACCTCTCTGTACCACGTGTAGGCAAGTATGTGCGGAGGCTCAGCAGCTATCACTTTTCCCCTCATCACATCTCCCGTATTGGCAAAGCGCAGTGTGATGCTTCCACCTGCCACCAGCTCACCCTCGAATGCAGTCAACCATGATGCTACCTGGTCCAGTTGGGTTAGCGCTGTCCAGACTGTTTCGAGCAGTTACTTCAGAAAATGTTCAAAAACGAGATCGTGATTTTTTGGACCCAAATAAAACAAAATTGGAAAAATAAGGAGCAACATTTTACAGAAAAATGAGTCTAATATATAAAGTGAACATGTTAGGGGGGATTTTTATGCCAATGTGGGCATTCTTATTAACCATTGTTGGTGGCTTGTTCGTATTTGGTATAATTTATGACCATATCAACAAAAGAAAAAAGAAAAAGATTCCCAAGAACTTGAGTAGCTCTCAGATGGTGTACACAGAGAACTATCTAAACGAAGTACGTAACGATATTAACGGACCACAATAAGAAAAAAATGCAGCCCGTTATCCCTCAGGAGGCGGGCTGCATTCTTTCCATCAGCGTAACCATCCGCTTCGCATTTCAGGGGTCACCACCTAACGAAACGGAAGTAAGCTAAGCCAATCTCAAAATGAAAGATGAGCAGGTACCTTATCTAAAGTATTACCAGCCGGGGTCAGGGTAGTAACTTGGTTTTGTTGGTTTTGGCTCAATTGACTGTTCAGTCGTCAATGGTACTACAAATAGCGCAGACAAGACGCATAAAGACAGAATAAATTTTTTCATGAGTACCCACCTTTCATGATTGGATAATGAATCCATTATACACTCTTTCCAAATTTTGGAGCACATCAAAAGAAAAGTTCTTTCCGCTTGTTATATGGTATTCCAGAAGTGTAGTGAAACTCTGATTCACTTCTTCCAGCGCACCAATTTTCCCATAATAGGTTAGGCTTTCTATAAGACTGTTCACACCCAACTCTTCAGAGTCTTGTTGAAGATAAAAAACACCTTTAGCGCGGTAATATAAACCCAATTGTTCATATTTGCTTGGAGTGTTTGGAACTGCCGGTAGAAACGTAGACTCTGTTAAGAAAATATTTTGCATTCCTTCTTTGTCGTTCATAGTTAAATAGATTGCCAGTAGGTCGTTTGCGATAGGAAGTCGGTCATTTTGATCTTGGCGCTCCAAACACTCTTGTAGAGCCGGTATCGCTTTTGTGAACTTTTCAGTCTTTACATATAGTTTTGCTCGAAGATATTGCGCGTTTTTACGTACTTGAGGGAAATTGAACTCTTCGTATTTGTCTAAGTGCACGATTGCGAGGATATAATCCCCCAATTCCATATACGAACTGATAATTGTTAGGATAGCCGCCGCTTTTTTCTCACTCTGACTCGGATCTTGATCTATTCCTTGTTTGCAGAGTTGGATACATTCTTCGTACAACCTACGACACCATGCATGTACTCCCAACTTGTAATACGCAAGAATGCGCTCTTCTCTATGTAAGTAGCCCATGTAGTGTAGTAATTCTTTACCCTCTATGTAGGTTTGATCTAGTTCTTTGAAATTCTCGCGCCGTATCATGTACTTCTGGAACAGAGAGCGAGCTAAATATACAGGAATTCCATGTTCGCGGGAGTAGTGAGAAATGATATCGTAGATCGCCACGCGCAATTCTACCTTTTCCATGTTACACGCTAATTGATACAGATAATCCAGTGACAAAAACGTATTATTTTTAGGGCACTCAAGTAGTCGCAACGCGACTTTTTGTATAAGGATGGTATTCTCTTGTTCTAGTGCAATTTCTAGTAGAAACTCAAGAGTTTCTATACGCTTGATCTTATCTAAATACGGCGTTATCGCCTGATATAAAGGTATCTTCAATTCCTTCGCTAACGCAATCACATTACGCATGTTTGGACGTGTGAGTGAATCAGTTTCGATCTTACTAATTGTAGCAGTCGAAATCTCTGTCTTGTTCGATAATTCAGCTAACGTTAGATTAGCTTTTTCTCGATACGATTTTAGTACGTTGCCAAACGTTTTAACCTCTATCACAGCTACATATCCCCTCAGTAAATTTCTCTTTATGGATACTATATCATGTAATTTGATACATAAATTCAATAATTAACCATTTTTCTATTTTGTATATATTTTCCACAAAATTAGAAGTAAGGTTAATATTGGAAAATATGGTATAGTTATTTCTGGGGAACCGCCAACCAAATGACATAAAACCTACGTTAAGAGATTTGGCTACTTTGCTGGTCGTGCCCTCCCTCCTATAGACTACGGAAAGCGGTGATATTGTGAAAAAGAAGATTCTTATTGCTAGTCTTGTTTTTGGAGCTTTTTCTTTAGTAGCATCTAGTGCCTTTGCTGAGTTACAGGGTCAATTTAATTTAAGTGAAAGGACAACTACGTATTCTGCTGGTGCTGAAGGTACAAATTACGAGGAAAATCTAGATTATAGTTATGTTCACGAGAATGAGATCACGGGTAATAAAGATAAAGCAACCAGGGCTACTTTTACAGAAGTTGGAGTTAGGCGTGGTAAATCAAAACCATCAGGTGCACAATTTGGTACATATAAAATAGTTAATGCTGATGGAGAAAAACGATATCATTATTTTTTCAGTGATTCAATCGAAGAAGATCAATCGCATAGTATAAATTACAAAGTTGATGTTCAAGACTTATATACAGAAATGGTTGTATACGCAGATAAAAAAGGGGTTGATGGCATGCAGGGTAATATTGTTTATGACAGATTTGCTTATACGCCATAAGATTATTCATAAATAAATTGAGTGGGAGGATGAATAATGAAAAAAGGTATAATTATAACGGGTGTATTAGCTTTGATGACAATAATTCCATCTGCTTATGCTATGTCTAATGAGGGACAGCATACTGAAGTGTCAGATCATCATATTGTTTCGAAGCCAGTAGTTATTCCGCTAAAAAAATTAAGTAAACATAGTTTCGCATCTAGTTTAGATGCTGATGCTCCTATTGAGCTTCCAGATGGCTATAAATTAAGTGAAGCGATTTATAATGAACCACCGAAAAAGTTTGGCAATGGTGTAGCTCCAAATGTTGAGGAACAAAAAGAAATTGTTTTGAAATATGTAAATGAACATAATAACGAAGACTGGATTGAACATACGGTTAAAAAAGGTCGGATATCTATTGGTGACGAAGGGGTAAAACCTATTGAGATCCAAGGAGTTGAAGGCGAAATTTTAGAAATTCCGGATCAAAAAATAATTGTTTTGAGTTGGCATAAGGATGGAGTAAGTCATTATATTTTGTCAAAAGGCGATTTAGGGAAAGATGATTTGATTAAAGTAGCAGAATCGGTAAAAAACTGAGGGTGGGAAAGGCGTTCCCCATTTTGTGATCTGGAAAAAGCCCTTCAAAATAGTGATAATATCCCCTTTGAGTAGACAGTGTAAGCCCGCCCACCTAACGGTGGGTGGTCCACTTTATTTGGAGGGGGTTTTATTATGGCTCAAAAAGGTCAAACATTCAAACGATATTCCGAGAAGTTTAAACTGAAGGCTGTAAACATGTATCTACTAGGAGGGATGAGTTATCAAGCAATAGCTAAGGAATTAAGGATACCTAGCAATACTCAAGTTAGCAGTGGGTCAGAAAGAAGAACAGTGGCGAAGGGCTTGGGGATCAGCGAGGGAAAAATCAATCTAATGACACCTCTTTTGGCGTATGAAACAAAATCGACGGAATCGTTATGGAGCTGCCCCCTACTAGAACCATCACCAGCCCGCACTTCAACCAAGCAGGAATCTCCCAACGGGAACTGATAAGGAGCATGGGAAATCTGGTCAAATATGTAATGATCGCCATGAACCCGATATACAACAATACTTTATCGTTCACCACTCACCGTCTCTATCACGACTGCCGTCAACGTCCCGGTAATGATGGAAACTGTCGCTCCGCCGAGTACATATCCAATACAGTCGACGGCTGCCGCACCCCCTTCAAAAAATGCAAGACTGGGCTTTTTCCCTGCCACCAAATACGTGGCTTTTAAGACATACGTCTCGTCAATAAGCGATCCCGCCATCAACACCAGCTTGAAGGCGCCGTTTCCTTGAATTTTTGCCCCAACGACAGACCGTATAAGAGATGGCGAGAATTCAAAAGCAACGTCAAGACGAGAATCGGCCATCCTACGATTCCTTGGGAAATCAAGCCGACTGCGGCAAACTGCGAGGAACCTGCATTGACCAAAAGCGAAAACAGCACGACCACCGTCACGCCTAGTCCTGCCTGCCTCGCCAAAATCCCAAAGACCATTCCGTCTACAATTTCAGCTGCAGGCACCGGAGGAATTTGCTTCATGCCTTTTACAAACAACTCCTGTGACACTCTGGCTACGCTCCCTTCTCCTATGCCTTCTCCTCATCCTTTTACAAATAAGGCTCCCATGCACATTTCAACAGACGAATGCCAGCCTCAATCTCCTCGATTGTCTGTCCCCCGAATCCGAATTGAAATGCCACTCGTCCATTGTCCTGTGGGTGAATCCATTTATGTGCGGTTGGATACACGCGAATGCCTGATGCAGCCGCAATTTGCGTCAACTGCTGCGAGGTGCTTGCACTTTTCACCTCTACTGTCACAGACAGCCCGGCATCCTGACCTTTGATTTGAATGTAACCCCCCAGCTGCTCCTGCAAGCTGTGTAGCAGCGCCCCATGCTTTTTGCGGTAAAGCGTCCGCATCTTGCGTATATGTCGCTCCCAATCGCCATTTTTCATAAACAAGGCCAGCGTCTCCTGATGAATTCGAGATGCCGACTGATCGAAATCTGCCAATTTCTCCTGATAGATCGCCAATAACGCATGCGGCAAAACCATATAGCTCATCCGAATCGACGGCAGGAGCGCCTTGGAGAACGTCCCCAAGTAAATGACCCGTCCCTGTGTATCCAGCCCTTGGAGCGAAGGAATCGGCTTGCCATGGTAGCGAAACTCACCATCGTAGTCATCCTCCATGATGTAGCTACCCGCCTGTTTCGCCCATTGCAGCAGTTTTAACCGTTTGGCATACGGCATGACAATTCCAGACGGGTCCTGATGAGAAGGCGTGATATACACCAGCTTGGCTCCACTTTCACCAAGGGCTTCCAAATCAATTCCATCCTCCGCCAGCCTGATCGGGCGCACATCATACCCCAAATGGGAAAACACCGCACGTACACCGTGATAGCCCGGCTCTTCCATCGCAACAGCCTGCCCGCGTGTCCCGAATAAAAATCCCAATAAGCTGATCATCACCTGCGTTCCCGCACCGATCACGATTTGTTCCGACGTAGCTTGTACACCCCGAGCACGTCCGAGATAGCGTGCGAGCTCCTCCCGCAGCTGCGGCTCGCCTTGGCGATCGCCGTAGTAGAGTACATGCTTGTTTTCTTCCTGCATGCATTGATTGGTGTACTTGCGCCAACGATCAAAAGGAAAATGATCGGGATCTACACGCGCTTGGTGAAAATCATACTGGATCGGGACAGGCGAGGGAGTAGGCGCAGTTGTTTGGACACAAGCCATTTCAACTAGTTGCTGCCCTTTCCCAGATGGCATTGGTCCATCCCAGTCCACATCTACCACATAAAATCCACTGCGCTCCCGGCTCTCGATGTAGCCTTCTGCCAGGAGCTGGTGATAGGCGCTCTCGACGGTTGTTTTACTCACCTGCAAAAATCCGCTCAATGCCCGCACGGAAGGCAGACGCGTCCCGGAGACCAGTCGCCTTCCCTGGATTTCCGTACAAAAATAGCGATAAAGCTGTAGATAGAGAGGTTCGTTCCCCTCTACAAAACGGGGGCTAATATCCAGCAAGCACTCCCCCTCCTTTCTCCCAAATGAAAAACCGACGGAGATAAAATCCCCATCGGTACTTATCGTTTTCTTACGCCAAATACGCCTCTCTTACCTGTGGGTTCATCAATAATGTCTGGGCGTCGTCTTTCAAAATAATTTCACCTGTCTGAATCACATAACCGCGGTGTGCAACTGACAGCGCCTGATTCGCGTTTTGCTCGACCAAAAGGATCGTCATGCCTTCCTTGTTCAGCTCCGTAATGATGTCAAAAATCTGCTCCACGAGAATCGGCGCCAATCCCATCGAAGGTTCATCGAGCATAAGAATTTTTGGCTTCATCATCAGCCCGCGTGCAATCGCCAGCATCTGCTGCTCGCCACCGGACATCGTGCCACCCTTTTGACTGACGCGTTCCTTCAGGCGCGGAAAGTAGGCAAAGGCACGCTCAATTCCTTCTTCGATCACCTTTTTATCGGATACACTGAAGGCACCCATCTCCAAATTCTCGCGGACGGTCAGCTTGGGAAAAATGCGGCGACCTTCCGGGACATGGGCGATTCCAGCTAAGGCAATATCGTGTGTACGCATCTGTGTAATGTCTTTGCCATTAAAGATGACTTTTCCTTCTTTGGCACGGGTTTGCGCACAAATCGTTTTTAACGTGGTCGATTTGCCCGCCCCGTTGGAACCGATCAGCGTCACCACTTCACCTTCGTTTACCGACATGCTCAATCCTTTTAATGCGTGGATGCCGCCGTAATACGTATGAACGTTATTCAGCTCTAACAATGCCATCGATTTTCCTCCTCCTACGACACGTCCGACGCACTTTTTCCGAGATAGGCCTCAATGACGTTAGGGTTGTTGCGAATTTGTTCCGGTGTTCCTTCTGCAATTTTTTTGCCGTAATCCAGCACGTGAATGTATTCGCTGAGTCCCATGACCAGCTTCATGTCATGCTCGATCAAAATAATCGTCAAATCCAGCTCTCGTTTCAGCCGACGAATAAAATCCGTCATCTCTACCGTCTCCCGAGGGTTCATCCCTGCTGCCGGTTCATCGAGCAAAATGATTTGCGGATTCGTCGCCATCGCCCGGGCTATTTCCAGCCGACGTTGCAGCCCGTAAGGCAGACTCCCCGCCGCTTCATTGGCAATATGAGCGATCCCTACATACTCCATGAGCTGATAAGCCTCGACGCGCGTCCGCTCTTCCTCCTGGCGTACATGTTTGCTGTTGAACAGGATTCCGAGAATCCCAGCCGATAGTCGGCTATGCACACCCACCATGACATTTTCCAACGCCGTCATTTCTTTGAACAGACGAATATTTTGAAAGGTACGCGTAATGCCTCGACTCGCAATCTGGTCAGGGCGCAGCTTTTTGATGCTTTTGCCATTCAGCAGAATTTCTCCCTCGTCTGGCTCGTAAAATCCGGTAATCATATTAAAAAAAGTCGTTTTTCCTGCCCCATTCGGACCGATGACTGCTGTAATACTCCCTTTTTCGATCCCAATGGAGATATCTTGATTGGCTACCAAGCCGCCAAAGCGCTTCGTTAAATTTTTCGCCTCTAACAATGCCATACTAATATCCCTCCTCGTCCGCTACGACTGTTTCCCAGAAGTCAGTTGGGACAGCCTGCCGAGAATCCCCAGCTTTTCTTTGCCAAACTCGCTATTTTTGATCGCATCAAGATCGTTCTTCTTCCGTTTGGCCGGAATCAATCCGTTGGGACGATACAAGGCTACGAGAATGAGCATGATTCCGAAAACGAGTCGCTGGAACTTGGACGGGTCCAGCTGGTTAGGCAAACTGATGATGCCCGCATTTTGCAGACCGTGCAGGAAGTTGGAGAATTCTTTTAACAGCTGTACCTGCAAGATGGTAACAAATGCGGCACCAAGCACAACACCTGGAATGCTACCGCTACCGCCCAGAATAACCATGACCAATATCCCGATGGATTCCATCAGCGTAAAAGACGTAGGATCGATAAACGTCTGCTTGGCTGCGAAAATAACACCGACGACACCAGCGAAGGAAGCACCCAAGGCAAACGCAGCGAGCTTCGTATTCAACAAGGAAATCCCCATCGACTGGGCTGCCAGCTCATCCTCACGCACTGCAATCCATGCACGTCCGAGCCGGGAATGCTCGAAGCGAATATTCGCCAAAACGATAAAGGCAATCACGAACAAGACGATGAAGTAAAAGTAAAACGGCGTCCCCATCTTGATCCCAAACAGCTCGGGAGACGGGATCGGCGTGATTCCCTGTGGGCCGTTCGTGATGTTGATCGGCTTGTCCAGGTTGTTAAAGACAATGCGAATGATCTCACCGAAGCCCAAGGTCACGATTGCAAGATAATCGCCTTTTACTCTGAGAACTGGCAATCCTAGCAATATTCCGAAAATAGCAGCTACAATCAAGCCGACAATGAGGAATGGCCAAAACCACTCACCGGAGAGCGGGAACAAATTCCCTGCAATAAACTCATTGGCTTGCGATGTCGAGAAAATCGCGTACGCATAAGCCCCAGCTGCAAAAAATGCAACGTAGCCCAAGTCAAGCAGACCAGCGAAGCCTACTACGATATTTAATCCCAACGCCATCGCCACGTAGATTCCTACCTGTGAAGCGACCTCCATGTAGTAACGGTTATCACCTGCTACCAACGGAATGATCAGGAGAAGAACCACAGCACCAATCACCATTTTGATCATCTTGGAGGTATTGGTGTAATAAATGAGCACGATGGATGAGAGAATGCCGAGAAATGCAATGACGGATTTATCCATCAGGTACAAGGCTGCTGCAAAAGCAACAATCCAGATCAACGTGAATACGAGCGGGATGCCTTTGAATGATTTCCAAGCGAGATTTGCCATTTGATTCACCTACACTTTCTCTTTTACAGCTTCGCCAAACAGCCCTTCTGGCTTAAAGAGAAGCACGAGAATTAAAATACTGAACGCAAACACGTCTTTGTACTCTGCACCAAAGGCTCCGTTGGTCAACGGTCCCATAAATGCACCGGACAGTGATTCTAACAGTCCGAGGAGTACGCCACCAATCATCGCACCGCGCAGGTTTCCAATCCCGCCGAGTACGGCTGCCGTAAATGCTTTTAGACCAAGAATAAAACCGATATACGGATCGATTGTCCCGTAGTTTTGCGCAAACAGAACGCCTGTCGCGCCACCCAGGCTCGATCCAATCAAAAACGTAATCATGATTACTTTGTTTACATTTATGGTCATCAGCGAGGCCGTGCTTTTGTCTTGTGCAACGGCGCGCATGGCAATTCCCCACTTTGTCTTGTTCACAAACAGCGTTAACGCTATCATCATCACGATCGCAATCACAATCACGATCAAGCCCTTTGTTGGAATCGTAGCAATAGTACCTAATGGAATCGTCCCTGTAAAAAGAGTGGGACTGTTCAGATAAAATTCGTTACGTGCCAATGCTTCTGTAAATCGAACAAGGTCTTGCAGCAAAAACGATACACCAATAGCAGAAATTAACGGCACAAGCCGAGGAGCTCCGCGCAGCGGTCGATAGGCCACCCTCTCGATTACTACCCCTAACGTTCCGGTTAATGCCATCGTAATCAAGAGTGTTAAGAAAAGTGCGACAAAGGGATTCATACCTTCTAGCGTCCCTAGGGCATCAGAGATTAACAACACCTCTGTTCCGATAAAGGCTCCCACCATGAAAATGTCTCCATGGGCAAAGTTGATAATTTCCAATATCCCGTAAACCATTGTGTAACCTAACGCTACGACAGCGTACATAAATCCAAGTGTCAATCCGTCAACCAACACCTGAGGCAAAATGTTGATCATGCTTTCCCATCCCTCATTTCTCGTGTAGACTTGTACAAATTTTCTGCATTCATTCCGCTGACTAAGACATATTTTCTCGTGGAAAAGGGGGCAACACCAACGTGCTGCCCCCTATCCTGATATGAGGCATGGGAGTGTGTGCAACGTTGTCTGGTGTGATTACTCGGCCTTGCCTACAAAAATAGATTTGTCCTTGTCATACTTATAAATGAATACATCTGCGTTTGTGTTGTCACCCTTTTCATCAAAGGTAACCTTGGTGAATTGACCCTGAAAATCCTTGGTTTTGTGAACTGCATCGAGGACTTGCTCGCGGGTTGGTTTTTTGCCTCCGTTCGCTTTGACAGCTTCCAAGACACCATTGAGGATGACGTTCATGGAGTCGAAACCGTAGACGGAATAGGTTTCCAGAGGCTTGTTTGTGGTTTTTTTGTACTCTTCAGCCCATTTCTTGCCCTCTTCGGTTTGTGTTACGTCCCCTGCTACTGACGTAAAGACAACACCTTCGACGGCATCACCGGCTATTTTTATCATATCAGAAGAATCCAAGCCGTCGCCACCCATAAAATAACCCTTAAAGCCTTTTTCACGAGCTTGCTTGATCAAAATTCCACCTTCTGGATAAAGACCACCAAAAAAGATAATTTCCGGGTTCTTCACCGTTACCTGGTTAAGCACTGCGCTGTAGTCCTTCTCCCCCTGAGTAATGCCCTCGAAGCCAAGGATTTGTACCCCGTCTTTTTCGAATTGCAGCTTCACTTGATCGCTCAGACCTTGGCCGTATGCTGTCTTATCATGAATAATATAGGCCGTTTTTACACCAAGAGTATTTTTCGCATAGAGAGCAGCCTTTGGTCCTTGTGCGTCATCGCGAGCACAAATTCGATGGACGGTTTTCTTGCCTTCCTCTGTGAGCTTCACCCCGGTATTTGCTGGGGAAACCATTACCAGCTTGCCTTCCTCATACTTCACAGACGATGGAATGGCAACACCCGTGTTATAGTGCCCAACTACGCCGTATACATCGGGATCAGAGATAAGCATCTCTGCATTGGATACCCCGATTTTCGGGTCGCCTTGATCATCCTGAGGGAAGAGCTGGAGGTCAAATCCAAGTGCTTTAAACTCTTCTTTGCGCTTTTCGAGTGCGTAGCCAGCGCCTGTCTTAATCGCATCTCCGACAGCGGAATTGCTCCCGGACAGAGGGGATTGTGTGGCGATTTTGATGAGTCCGCCCTCGGTCGCTCCGCTGCCGCCGCTGCTTGGAGCCGGTTGACTTTGCCCCCCGCTGGCGTTACTTCCCCCGCTTGAATTACTGCTTCCTGCGCAACCTGTCAATGCCACACTCGCTGCCAACACCGCAGATAAAACCCCGACATAAGAACGTTTTTTCATGCAGAATGAATCCCCCTTTTATCATTCTTTGTTTTCGTTTCCCAGTCCATCTACCTAGCCAGGTTGCGACTTTCAAAACCTATGAATCTACGGGGACAAAGTTAGATGCGGCATGGTTGTACTTATTTTAAAATAAATCTGATAATTTACAAGAAGTAAAATATATTTTATATACATATATCATTGATACACAAATGATCTTTTACGAAAAAACTCCCTCATGATAGAGGGAGTGCCGGGACGACGATTTGACCGCTCTTGATATCGACAATTCCTTTTGCCGTAAGCCGTGCATACGGCAAGTGGGTAGCGGTAAAAAACAATATCGAGTAAATCGGATCGAGATGAACATGCCCTTTTGAACGGAGCTGATTTACCAAATTTTCAGCCATGCTAATGACTTCCTCCATCGGCGCAGATGTGAATTTCCCACCCAGAGGCAACGGGCATTCACAGGTAATTTTTCCTTTATCGATCAGGACGACTCCGCCTTTTATTTCCCGAATACGCTCCAACGCTTGCACCATGGGTTCGGGATTACGTCCGATCACGATCCAATCCCCAGACGCTGAATAGGTGCTGGCCAGCCCTTCGAGATGCTCACCGAAGCCGCGGAGTACCGCTAATGTACGCGTCCCACCAGTCGCATCGATGGTGACGATCAACGCCAGCTGTGGATCATGCTCCAGGGATACGTAGCCATCCTGATCAACAGGCATGTCTTCCAGCGATAGCTGCGTGATAACAGCATTTAGCATCTGTAGCACAGGTGCCTTTCCTTCTTCATCTGGTCGCAGACGGAACCAATCGGGATGAGCTCGCTTTGCCAATGGATCTTGCAAGCGAATCGAAGCTTCCTCCCAATGGGGCTGAATCGTTGGCACAAGCAATGTTCCCGCTTCTGCCGCCCGTTGTCCATTCGCAATGACCAGTAATGGTGTCGGCTGCTCTTTTGCTGACAACAGAAGCATATCTGCGATTCTGCCCGGCGCAATTCCTCCGATCTCCGCGTCGAGACCATAGTAGACAGCCGGGTTCAGCGTTGCCATGACATAAGCTTCCTCGGGCGGCATCCCTGCTTCGATAGCTACACGGATCGTATTATCCATGAACCCGTCTCGATGCATCGGAGGTGTGCTCCCATCCGATGTCAGCATCATGCGTGATGACCACGGCACTCCGAGCTCAAGCCATCCTTTCACTAGCTCCGGCAGATCGGGACGAATCGAAGAATGACGCAGTGTTGCATACAAGCCTAAGCGAATGCGCGAAAGCAATTCTGTTGCAGTAATTGCCTCGTGACAAGCTGTTACGCCTGCAGCTCCGGCAATGTTCAATGTCTCGTAGGAAGCTCCAGGATGATGCCCTTCCATTCTTTTGCCCAAATCCCGCGTATGCTTCAACCCAAAGAGCAGCGTCTCATCCTCCTGTAAGACACCGCCCCAATTCGTCAGCTCCCCACCCTGGATCACTTGTGGATGCGCAAGCATTCTCGCCATGCCTTCCTTGGTGAACGCTGGATGTGCCTTCCCCGACTGCGGATCGAGTCTGCCCCAAAAAAACTGCTTAACCGGATGCATTGCCAAAGACTCCATGATCGCTGCCGTTTGCGAAAACGGAAAATGCATGAGCATGAGCGAGTCAGCCACCATTCCAGTCGTTCCTGTTTGAAGAGCAAAGTCAGCCAAGGTGTAGGGGTTATACCACTGAAATGGATGAGCGTGAGGCTCGATGTAACCCGGTACGAGATATTGCCCAGCGGCCTCGATAATCACGGTCTGTTCATTGACCAAGGGCTCTTTTTCTCCTACATAAGCAATGCGTTCTCCTGCCACTACGACGTGATGCTCTTGCCATTCTTTTGTATACACATTGAGGACACTTGCGCCTTTTATCCAGAGGCTGGCAGGTGCCTGTCGTCTGCTAACGCGAATCATGCTCAAGTAATCACGATCTGTTATGGCTCGTACGCGCATCATTTCTTCTCTCCTTGCCGATCTGCCGAGTTTTTTTAAAATGAACGATCATTCATTACGCTCTACAGCTTCGCCGCCCACAAATCATTCCCCTGCAAGCATTACAATCGGTAGTAACAATTCCCACGGGTGTCTTGTCCCCCTTTACTACACACTATGGAATAGATGTAATTGCGACAGGAGGACACAACGATATGCATAGAAACGTAGGTACGGCTGATGCCATTATTCGCATGACTGGCGGTTTGTTAGGCTTGGCATATGGCATCGGAAAAATGAACCGTCGGCCATACAACGCTCCATGGCTGCTTATGGCGTTTTCCGCGATGAAGGTAGCGGAAGGAGCTACGCGTTTTTGTCCCATGTACGCAGCGATGGGCATCAATACAACAAAAGCAAATGGCATGCAGGGCATGATGGATCAGCTCAAGAAAAAAGGCGTGGAGATGGCAGTCAACCAGTTCACGCGCTCCATGAATATTGCCCCAATCAAAGGCTCAGACACCACCCAAGATGATACCAGCAACACACCAGCGGCAACGAATAAGAAAAACATCCAGTATTCTGCAAGCCCACAATTTTCAACGAACCAGGCAAACCAACCAATCGACAATCAGCAAAACGCGAAGCTTACTCCCGAGGATCAACTTATCGAAAAGGCCGCACGGGAGATCATCTCTTTTCGCTCCCAAGAAAATAACAACAGCAGCACTCTCTATCCCACCTACAGGTAAGGAGAGGAGGAACTGCATATGCTCGTCGGCTCCCAGATGTATGAATGGATGTCACATAACTTCTTTGTTATTGCCACGATTATTGGCGTCATCGGCGTGATGGGTTATTACTTTTTTCGCTCGTCTCGAAAAAGAGGAAGATATCGTCAATGAAGGAATGCAACCGCCTGTCATCGGGCGGTTTTTTCCATTTACATAATTACTTGTTATACATATAATTGTCATTGCAAGTAATTTGAACGAAAGAAGGTCATTCCCCTGATCGATCATTGGCAAAAAGAACCGGTTGGATTTCTCATTGGAAATACATACCGGAGAATGATTCATTATGTTTCCCTTTTTTTAAAGGAGTTTGATTTGACCACGGAGCAGTTCGCCGTCCTTTATCGGCTACGTGAAGAAGAGGGCATCAATCAAAAAGAGCTGGCCGTACGTTCAGCCAAGGATCAGCCTTCCATGACACGCATATTGGACACACTTGCCAAAAAAGGCTTGATTGAAAAGACACTGAGCGAACAAGACCGCCGAGCCTACATCATTACCCTTTCCCCAAAAGGACGAGAATGGATTGAGCAGGCGATTCCTGTGGAGGCTCGTGCCGTTGCAGACATTTTGGAAGGAATCTCTCCTGAAAAGCTGGCCTTCCTGCGGGAAATCCTGCTAGAGATTAACCAAAACATCAATAGAAAAACGACAGACTAGGAGTGACAGCATTGGGAGAGAGTAGAGAGAGACTGTGGACGAGAGATTTCGTCCTGTTAACTGTATGCAATTTGTTGTTGTTTCTCACTGTTCAAATGCAGACCCCTACCTTTCCTGCCTATGTGAAGGAAGCGTATCAGGCCAATGATTTTGTCGTCAGTCTAGTCATTAGCTTGTTTTCGCTCGCAGCAGTGATCGCGAGGGTGTTTACCGGGGAAGCGTTGAAAACAAAAAACAGCAAGGTGCTGGCGATCTTCGCACTCGGCTTCGTAGGGATTTTTAGCGCGGGCTATTACTGGGCCGGTAGCATTGCTTTCTTTCTTATGTTGCGAATCTTGGTCGGCATCGGCTTTGGAATGGGCAGCACGACCTTTCCGACGATTGTCTCCAATGTAATCCCTGCCAATCGCATCGGCGAAGGGATGGGGTATTTCGGCTTATCGACCAGCTTGGCGATGGCGCTCGGTCCGATGATTGGACTTGGCCTCTTGAATTCGTTTGGTTTTGGCTGGATGCTCATGGCCCTCGTGCTGCTGGTTGCCATTATTTTTCCGTTGATGCATTTCATTCGTGCCTACAATCGACTTCCTGTATCACCCGTGAGTACACCTCCTGTCACAGGCATTCGCCGGTTTTATGATAAAAGGCTGCTGCTTCCGGCGGGATTGAATTTTTGTCTCTCCATTACGTATGGCGGGATTCTCAGTTTTTTAGCCCTATATGGAAAAGAAGCCCACATTGAGAATGTCGGCTGGTTTTTTCTTACGAATGCATTGGCGATGGTGTTGGTTCGTCCCTTTTCCGGCAAGCTGTATGATCGCAAAGGGCACATTGCTGTCATGCCTCCCGGTGCGATTTTCGTTGGGGTCAGCCTCTTGCTCCTGTCCTTGACGACGACAGAGTCATTGCTTCTCGTCTCTGCCGCCTTTTACGGGCTTGGTTACGGCATGATTCAGCCATCGATTCAGGCATGGATGGTGAAGGTCGTCACGCCTGAGCAGCGCGGTATGGCGAACGGACTGTTCTTTAATTCCATCGATCTGGGAATCGCGGTAGGCTCTGTGCTCCTCGGCGTCATCGCGACGCATTCGAGCTACTCTGTCATGTACCGCTGGTCGGCAGCGTGCTTGCTGCTGTTCCTCATCGTTTATTTCCTCTCACAGCTGGCTGCGGCAAAAGCGAAAAAAGCGGCAGTCGCGAGTGAAAATGTTAGTATGTAGTAACCAAAAAAGCTGTTCCCCAAGTAGAAATTTCTACAGTAGGAACAGCTTGCTCTTTTTTATCCCTTTTGCTGATATTTCATCGCTCGTGCCGCAATATCTGTGCGATACTGCGCCCCATCAAACGTTATCCCTTGCACCTTCGAATACGCTGTCTCACGCGCTTGCGCCAAATCCGCTCCTGTTGCCACGACGCCAAGCACACGGCCACCGCTTGTAACGATACCTTTTTCGGTTTCCTTCGTACCTGCGTGAAACACTGTAGCTCCTTCGTTCGCCTGATCGAGTCCGTGAATCAGCGTACCCTTTGGATAATCTCCTGGATAGCCCGGTGCTGCCATAACAACGCAGACAGCACTTCCTTGTTTCCACGTCACATCGACTGCATCGAGTTCGCCATTTATCGTCCCGACAAAAATATCGAGCAAATCTGTTTCGAGCAACGGCAAGAGCACCTGTGTCTCCGGATCGCCAAAGCGCGCATTGAACTCCACAACTTTCGGTCCTTGCTCCGTAATCATCAGACCGGTGTAGAGAATGCCTTTGAACGGAATACCATCCTTAGCCATTCCTGACGCCATTGGCTGGACAATCGTTCTGACGATCTCGTCTACCAGCTCTTCCGACATTTGCGGTACCGGGGCGTACGTTCCCATGCCACCCGTATTAGGGCCGCGATCATCGTTAAAAATTCGCTTATGATCCTGAGAAGTAATCATCGGCTTAACAGTCTCACCGTCCACGAAAGACAGCAACGACAGCTCTTCCCCGAACATGCACTCTTCAATGACTACACGTGCTCCCGCTTCACCAAATACGCTTTCCTGCATGATTTGGCGAAGTGCTTCTTCCGCTTCCTCGACCGTTTCTGCTACGATAACCCCTTTACCCGCTGCTAACCCGTCCGCTTTGACAACGATAGGAGCTCCCTGCTCTCTTACGTACGCACTCGCCGATTCGTAATCGAGGAACGATTCATAGGCAGAAGTCGGAATCCCGTAGCGTTTCATTAAACTTTTTGCAAAAGACTTGCTGCCTTCGATTTTTGCTGCATGTTGGTTCGGGCCGTAGATCGGCAGATTGCGCTCCTGGAAGAAGTCCACTATCCCCGCCAGTAATGGATCTTCCGGACCAACGACAGTCAGATCGATTCCCTCATCCTTGACGAATTGAGCCAGTGCAGCAAAATCGAAAACGCCAATCGGCACGTTTTGTGCGAGTTGAGCCGTTCCCCCATTTCCAGGGGCACAGTATACCTTTGTCACTTTGGAGCTCTGCAACAGCTTCCAGGCAATCGTGTGTTCTCGACCGCCGCCGCCGATCACTAATATTTTCATCGTATTTCCTCCTGTGTGAGAGGTGATCTACATCTTTTAATACGTGTTAAAAAACGCGAGCGTTACTATTGAATAACCTCTTTTAGTGCTTGAAATGGCGAGTACCGGTAAAGATCATGGTAATGCCCGCTCGGTTGCAAGCATCAATCGAATCTTGGTCGCGAATGGAGCCGCCTGGCTGGATGATGGCTGTAATTCCTGCCTTTGCCGCTGCTTCTACGGTATCTCCCATCGGGAAGAAAGCATCCGAGGCCATTACAGAGCCACTTGCCAGAGCCCCTGCCTGCTCAATCGCGATATTTGCTGCGCCTACGCGGTTCATTTGCCCCGCACCGACACCGATGGTCATATTGTCTTTTGCCAAGAGAATCGCATTCGATTTGACGTGCTTGACGACCTTCCAGGCAAATTGCAGTTGTACCAGTTCCTCAGCAGTTGGCTTGCGGTCCGTGACCACTTGAATTTCGTTTTCTTCGAGCTGCTTGTAGTCGAAGTCTTGAATGAGTGCTCCGCCTGCAACGGGAGCCACTCGGAATAGATTGTCCGCTTTTTTCGCTGGCTCATTCAACGCGGCTATACGCAAGAGACGAAGGTTCTTTTTCTCAGCCAGAACAGACAACGCCTCTTCCGTGAAATCTGGCGCGATAATAATTTCCAGAAAGATTTCCTTCATGGCCAGTGCCGTGTCACGATCAATCGGGCGGTTCGCTGCTACGATGCCACCGAAAATGGAGACGGCGTCTGCCTCGTACGCTTTTTGGTAAGCTTCGCGAATATCGCTGCCGTTTCCTACCCCACAAGGATTGGAGTGCTTGATCGCAACGACCGCAGGTTCTGCGAACTCACGTACAATCGCCAAAGCTGCATCCGCGTCATTGATGTTGTTATAAGAAAGCTCTTTTCCTTGCAGCTGAATAGCATTCCCGATGCTCAACTGATCAGATAGCGGTTCACGGTAAAATGCAGCGCGTTGATGAGGGTTTTCCCCATAACGTAAATCCTGTGCTTTTTCATAGGTTACCGTGTAACTCTCTGGCAGCAGCTCTCCCACTTGCTCACTCAAATAGCGGGAAATGAGTGCATCGTACGCCGCTGTATGACGGAAAACTTTTGCAGCCAGCCTGCGGCGTGTTTCTAGCGTAGTATCACCATATGCTTCAATTTCTTCAGCTACTTTTTCGTAGTCGGCTGCATCGACCACTACACTGACGAACGCATGATTTTTCGCAGCAGAACGCAGCATGGTTGGTCCACCTATATCAATATTCTCAATCGCATCTTCATAGGTCACGTCTGGCTTCGCTATCGTTTCTTTGAAAGGATACAGATTCACGACGACCAGATCGATGGTTTCAATTCCAAGGTCTTTTAGTTGTTGTACATGCGCTTCACTGTCCCTTACAGCCAAGAGGCCGCTGTGGATATTGGGATGCAGCGTTTTGACGCGACCGTCCAAAATTTCTGGAAATCCAGTCACTTCAGAAATGCCAATGACGGGAACACCCTCTGCTTTCAAAAGAGATGCCGTACCCCCGGTAGAAATGATCTGTACCCCGGCGGCTACCAATCGACGGGCAAACGGAATCAATCCTGTCTTGTCAGAAACGCTGATCAACGCTTTTTTCACACTCACGGATAGAACCTCCTGACTTTTAGTGAGAACATGGGAAACTATTGACCAAAACACGAACAATACATTGATATTATAAAATAATCGTACGTTATTATCAATAGCTTCGTCAGGAAAACAAACGCAGCCGCTCATGCCTGTTCGGCACTCGCGACTGCATATACTTGCGCTTTCTTTGATGAAATTATCGTCTTTTCTTGCCTTTGCCTGATAATTTTCTGACGCGATCTGTCAGTGAAACTGGTTTGTTTTTGGCAGTCGCTCTGATCGCCTTGACCGGTTTCTTCGATCTGCTCCTTTTCGCCTTTACTTCTTTGGGCATTAAGTCGCCTAGTTCTTCCATGGAAATAGATTTGCCATCCTTCACGCGATCCCTGACTCGCTCCTTGGTCTCCTCTGGTACTTCGAGCCCCATATTGCCAAGCTCATTCATCAGCGTATCCACATCAGCTTTACCCTTCGGCATTTTTTCCGCGAGCTTCATAATATCGTTAAGCGTCCATTGCCGCCCTGTTTTTTGGCTTAGCTTGTCGAGCAAATTCGAAACAAAATCTCCGCTCAAGTCGGCCCCTCCCTTTGTGGGAATATCCCTTTCTTACTGTATGTCACGAGGACCGATTTGGTTTGCTATGATGAGCGGAATAGAAAGCTACTCCAAATATTGACAATGATTTTCACTTTCATTAACATGAATGATACTGACAAAATCCAACAGTCCGGGGGCTCCTATGAACTTTATACGAAATCAGCTGTTTTCTCCGCCTGTTGACGGTTCTTTGGGTGCCTTGTCGTCCTCAGATCTGCACGAAACTCTTTTACAACCGATCCTGGAGCATATGGAGGCAGGTGTGACCGTTTACGGGCTTGACGGTACTGTCCTTTTTTTCAACAAAGCTGCCAAGCAATTTGGCATGTCCGAACCGATCAATCTTCACGAGCAAACATACGGCTCTTATTCCTTTTACCATCCAGACGGTATTACTCCTGTGGCTTTTGGGGAGTTGCCGTCTGTTCGAGTATTACGCGGGGAAATCGTCAATGACCAAGAAATATGGACACAGCCGAGCGGAAAAGCCGTATCGATTCTCGTAGCCAATGGGAAGCTCCTCACGCAAGCCTCTGGAGAGCCTGTTGGGGCACTCATCGTCACGCACGATATTACGGAGCGCAAATGGGCCGAGCAACGGTTGGAGGTTAGCGAACAACGCTACAAATCACTGTTTGAGCACAACCCGGACATCGTATGCTGGCTCGATCTGTCCGGCAAGTTTTTGAACCTGAATCCGGCATTTGAAGCAGTCACAGGATACAGCCTGCTAGACCTTCGCAATCAGCCTTTTCAACAATTGCTAGACAGAGAAGGCGTCAGGCGCGTCCTCTCGATGTCGCGCCATTCACAAGAAGGCATATCCGATAATTACGACATTTCTGTTTTCCATAAAAATGGAGCGCGAATTGAGCTCAACGCCACTGTAGTCCCGATCGTCGTGAATGGTACGGTTGTCGGCTATTTTGTCATTGCCAAGGATATAACCAAACGCAAAGAAACCGAGGCAGTGATTCACTACCTTGCCTATCATGACACGCTGACGGGGTTGCCTAATCGCTCCTTGTTTCAAAGCAAGCTGGAAGAATCGCTCGCCTATTCCTCTCGTGAAACACAGCCGCTTGCAATCCTGTTCCTCGATCTGGATCGGTTCAAATACATTAACGATACACTCGGCCATTCCACCGGGGACAGCCTGCTTACACAAATTGCCCAGCGCCTGCGAGAATGCGTGGGTCCTACTGATACGGTTTGCCGTCTGGGCGGTGACGAATTCACCATCATCCTGCCTGGAATGGCTCACAATGAGGCAATGCATTTTGCTGAAAAACTCATGCAAAAGCTCTGCTTGCCGATCTTTCTGGGCAAACAAAGCTTCGTGGTCACGACCAGTATCGGCATCAGCTTGTTCCCACAGGATGGGACCGATGCAGAGACGTTGATAAAAAATGCAGACACCGCGATGTACCAGGCCAAGGAGCATGGGAGAAACAACTTTCAGTTTTTTTGTCCCGACATGAATGTCGCTCTCGCCAAAAAAATGATGCTGGAAGCCGGGCTTCGAACAGCATTGGATAATAACGAGTTTCAACTGTATTACCAACCGCAGTACGATCATGAAAAAATCGTCGGCCTCGAAGCATTGATCCGTTGGCAGCATCCTGTGTACGGAATCGTTTCCCCTCTCGATTTCATTCCCCTTGCCGAGGAGACGGGGTTGATTATCCCAATCGGTCAATGGGTGCTCGAAAAAGCCTGTCAGCAATGTGTGGAATGGCAGCAGCAGGGCCTGCCTCCTGTACGTCTCGCCGTGAACTTGTCCATGCGCCAGCTCCAAGACAAGCAGCTGGTGACAATGGTGCAGAATACGTTGCAAAAAAGCGGTCTCGATCCCGTTTACCTCGAGCTTGAAATTACGGAGAGCATTGCGATGCATCGACTCGATGCCGTCATACCACGACTGCAAGCGCTCCAGGCCATGGGCATTCATATTTCCATTGATGATTTCGGGACAGGCTACAGCTCGTTAAGCTGCTTGCAGATGCTTCCGATCAACTCTTTGAAAATTGATCAGTCTTTTATGCGAAACATGGCCACGAACGCATCCAATACGTCTATCGTGTCCGCCATTGCAGCCATGGCGCATAGCTTGAGCCTTTCGCTGGTAGCCGAGGGCGTAGAGACCGAGGCGCAGCTGCAATTTTTGCGGGGGCTTGGCTGCCGCACCTTTCAAGGTTATTTTTTCAGCAAGCCCATCCCGGCAGCTGAGTGTGAAGTGTTGTTGGCAGCAGCCTTCACCAATTTTGATAGGTAGCTCGGTTTAATGATTTTTCGTATACCCATTGATCCACCGCCCGCTTGGAGAAACGATAGATACCATTGATTTTGATAACAGGAATCTCTTCATCTTGCAAAAGTCGAGCCAGTACAACCTCTGATATGCCCAAATATTCGGCTACTTCTGCTGTTTCTAGTATTTGATCTTGCTTCCCCTGCAGTTGGGTTTGATGCAGATCATGCAATCGATTACTAATAACAGCAAGAGTGTTCGCAATCTCGGCAGTATTGTGTGTTGCATTATCTCCATAAGCAGCAATACTCTTTACAGCATCAGAAATAATCCACGCCCCGATCAGTACGGTAAAGCAAAGCATGAGTACGGCTTTTATCATCGGCTCTTTCATAAAACCCTCTCCCCTTTTCCCAAATTATAACAAACTATATTGAAGCAGTAGTAGTTAAGAGCCGACACCGCATCGAGGGACATGAATAACATGAAGGGAGGACGAGGAAAACATGATTGACAAAAACTGGTGAAAAAGAATACGATGACAAAGTCAATCATCAGTCCTCGTTAGGTGAGGCTCCTATACAAACATAGGCCACTGCCCGGAAATATCGAAAGATGCCAATGGGTAGAACAGGAACTGCCGGACTAAGGCTTTTCTTAAGGTGGCTAAGGAATGTTTCCTTTACGTTGTATAGTGCCAAAGCTCTGCTAGGGGGAAAAGATACTGTGGTGTTATTTCGTGCGCCTATCTACCCCTCTAGAGTTCTCCTAGAGGGTTTTTCATTTTCGAAAGGGGGGAACGTTCCCATGGATAGTAGTCCAAGTTGCCGAATGTATAACTGCAATCAATATGACGTACGGAGAATTTTCTGGCCTTGTGGCGCTGCGGCATGTTCCCCATACCTTATTTGACATTCTCCTTTTATTGGACGAGTGTATGTAAGTGTGTTTCTTTGACATGCTTGCGCAACATGGTCGAATGCCTCCGATCTGCTACATGCGAAAGGATGGGAAAACCATGTTGAACATTTATAAAACAAATGCAACCGGTAAAATAGAAGAGCGCAATGAATTTGAAAAAGGCTGCTGGATTCATCTGACCGATCCGACAGAGCAAGAAAAGCAACAAGTGGTCAGCGAGCTTGCGATTGATCTGGATTTTTTGCAGGATGCCCTCGATGACGAAGAAATAGGGCGTATCGACAATGACGGAAACCGAGTCATACTCTACGTGGACATACCGATCTCCTCAAAGGAAGGGAATAAGGACAATTATACGACCGTTCCGCTGGGAATCATGGTGATGGAAGACTATTTCTTAACCGTTTGTCTGGTAGAAACCGCCGCTATGAATGAGTTCGTCCAAGGTAAAGTGAAAAACTTTCACACGCATATGAGAAATCGGTTCGTGCTGCAAATTTTATCCAATACGTCGCTCTATTATTTGCATTACTTGAAAAAAATCAACAAGCAGACAGAAATCCTTGAAAAATCATTGCGGCAATCGACGAAAAACAATGAACTGCTCACCTTGCTTGAATTGCAGAAGAGTCTGGTCTATTTTTCGACGTCCTTGGAAACGAACAGTCTGTTAATCTCACTGCTCCGGAGCGGTAGTTATTTGAAAATGTACGAAGATGACAAGGAGCTGCTGGAAGAAGTAAAAATCGAAACCAAGCAAGCCATCAAAATGACGGAAATCTATACGGCCATTTTAGGGAACATCATGAACGGCTTCGGCTCCGTCATCTCCAACAACCTCAACCGCGTATTGAAGCTCTTGACCGCCATCACCATCGTCATCACGTTACCTATGGTGATCGGCACCTTTTACGGTATGAACGTCGCGCTTCCTTTTCAGGATCATCCACACGCATTCACGATCATTATGATCGCTTCTGCAACGGTTACGACAGTAACTGCGCTCTTGTTTTGGAGAAAGAAGTATTTTTGAAGGTAAACGCATAAGAACCGACACCAGAAATGGCTGTCGGTTTCTTCTTTTTCTCGTTTAAGTCAGCTGGACAAGCCGTCCCGCAAGCTGTACTCTTTCGTCCACCAAAAGGCTAATGACCTTCACCAAAAGATCATGCTCCACTTCATGGATGCGAGCTGCTAAAGTTTCGGCGGTATCTGTCTCCTGCACCGCTACGGGAATCTGGGCGATGATCGGCCCTGTATCCAGACCGGCATCTACCAGATGTACCGTTACCCCCGTTATCTTTACCCCGTAAGCGAGCGCTTGGCCAATCGCGTCTTTTCCCGGGAAAGCCGGCAACAGCGACGGATGCAGATTGATGATTTTTCCTTCATAGCTGGATAAGAGCGTATCGCCTACCAACCGCATGTACCCTGCCAGCACAATGAGGGAAATATCGCGTTTTTGGAGCTGCGCTACGATTTCCTTCTCAAATGCAGCCTTGTCCGCATACTCCTTCGGCTGGAAAACAAAAGCGTCTATCCCTAATCGCTCTGCACGTTCCAATACCTTGGCACCGGGCTTGTCGCATACGAGCAAGGCAACTTCTACGCCCTTCAGCCGTCCAGCCTGTACTGCCTGAGCGATCGCTTCAAAGTTAGAGCCGCTGCCTGAGGCGAAAATGGCTAGCCTTTTCACCATTCCACCCCGTTGTAAACGACTTTGCGCTCGCCTGCTTCAATATGTCCGATCAGATATGCCTGTTCACCCAACTGTTGCAGCTTTTCCATGACGCTTACTGCATCTTCTGGCTTCACGACCAGCATCATGCCGATTCCCATGTTAAACGTTTTGTACATATCTGGGTAAGAGATGTTACCAGCCTCTTGTACCAGCTCGAAGATCGGCAGCACCGGCCATGAGCCGACGTTGATCACAGCCTGCGTACCTTCTGGAAGAACACGCGGAATGTTTTCGGTGAAACCACCGCCAGTGATGTGTGCGAGAGCTTTCACTTCATGGGACTCAAGCACAGACAGCACTTGCTTCACGTAGATGCGGGTCGGTGTCAGCAGCTCTTCCCCGAGCTTTTTGCCCAATGCGTCTACATGGTCATGCAGGGACATGCCCTTGTCTGCCAAAAGCACCTTGCGAACGAGCGAGAAGCCGTTGCTGTGCACGCCGCTGGAAGCCAGACCGATCAGCACATCCCCTGCTGCTACAGACGCTCCCGTAATCATTTTGCTCTCGTCTACGACGCCTACGGTAAAGCCAGCGATGTCGTATTCACCTTCTGCGTACATCCCAGGCATCTCGGCTGTCTCCCCGCCAATCAGCGAGCAGCCGGACTGCGAGCAGCCTTCCGCGATCCCTTTGACAATCGCCTCGATTTTTTCCGGGATGACCTTGTCTACAGCCAAATAATCAAGGAAAAAGAGTGGCTCCGCGCCCTGTACCACGACGTCATTGACGCACATCGCGACAGCATCGATCCCGATTGTATCGTGTTTATCCATCGCAAAAGCCAGCTTCAGCTTGGTTCCGACTCCATCGGTGCCGGACACGAGAATCGGCTTCTCGTATTTTTGGGTATCCAGACGAAACAGCGCTCCGAACCCACCCAAATCGGTCAAGACTTCAGGACGGAATGTCCGTTTCACGTGCTTTTTCATGCGTTCGACTGCTTCGTTGCCCGCATCGATGTCTACGCCAGCTTGTTTATATGCTTCACTCATCGTTTCTCCCCCTAGCAAGAGGTGCTTGTATTAGCATTTGAGCGCAGGTAGCGCTTCTTCGAATTCAATCTCAGTCGGATATTCTCCGTTAAAGCATGCGAGGCAATGTCCTCTATTGGGAGCCGAATCCGTGCGGCCAATCGCATCGATCATTCCTTCAACAGACAGGAATGCCAGCGAATCAGCCTCAATGATTTGACGAATTTCCTCTATCGATTTGGTCGAGGCAATCAATTCCTCACGCGACGAGGTGTCGATTCCGTAGAAGCAGGAATTCATGACAGGCGGAGAGCTGATGCGCACATGCACTTCCTTGGCGCCAGCCTCACGCAGCATGCGGACGATCCGATTACTCGTTGTACCACGAACAATGGAATCATCAATCATGACCACGCGCTTTCCTTCTACTACCTTGCGTACAGCAGACAGCTTGAGATAGACAGCGCGCTCACGTAGCTCCTGACTCGGCTGAATGAAGGTACGCCCGACATAGCGGTTTTTGATCAAGCCGATCTCATATGGAATCCCTGTCGCTTCCGCAAATCCGATGGCAGCCGAGATACTCGAATCCGGTACACCTGTGACGACATCAGCATCAATCGCGGATTCCAATGCCAGCTGCTTGCCCAGACGTTTGCGCGCCATGTGGACGTTGATTCCGTCGATGTCACTGTCTGGTCGGGCAAAATAAATGTATTCAAACGTACAAATCGAACGCTGTGTCTTTTCTGTAAACTTGCTTTCGGTAATGCCATCGCGATCAATGACGATCAGTTCACCTGGCTGGACGTCACGCCAATACTGCGCGCCGATAATATCAAATGCACAGGTCTCGGAAGCGACCGTGATCGCGTCGCCAAGACGTCCCAGTGACAGCGGACGCAAGCCATTCGGATCAAGAGCGATCACGAGCTGGTTCTCGTTCATGACGAGAAGCGCATACGCTCCCTTGATGTATTGCAGGGCGTCCTTTACCGCTCCCGGCAAATCCTTGCACGCAGAGCGAGCGATCAAATGTGCGATCACCTCTGTGTCGCTGGTCGTCTGAAAAATGGAGCCCTTTGCTTCCAGCTCTTTTCTAAGCACAGCGGCATTCACGAGATTCCCGTTGTGGGCAACAGCCATACTGCCTTGTGCATAGCGGAAGAACAGCGGTTGTGCATTTTCAATCTTGCTGGAGCCAGCCGTCGTATAACGGGTATGACCAATCGCGATATGACCGCTGAACTTCTCCAGATCGCCCTTGCCAAATGCCTCAGACACGAGCCCCATACCGCGGTGCTTATACCATTTCTCGCCGTCGGAGGCGCAGATGCCTGCGCTCTCCTGACCGCGATGTTGAAGGGCATGCAGACCCAGATAGGTCAATTGGGATGCTTCTTTGTGGTTGTAGATGCCAAAGACGCCGCATTCTTCGTTCAATTTGTCCCAGATTACCCGATCAAACATGGAATCGCATCCTTCCAGGCTGCTTTCACCTCTTGAATCGAAGCGCTGATCGCTTCTGTACCGTTCACGTTCACTACTAGACGATCGCCACCGACCGTACCGATGTTCCCGGCAGGTACGCCATGTTCACCTGCCAATGCAAGAATCGCCGCCGCTTGCTCCTGGGATGCACTGAGCAGGATGCGAGATTGAGATTCACTGAACAAGAGCACGTCAGTACGCAGCTCAGACGTAAGAGCCACCTGTGCACCAAAGCCTTTTCCGAAGCAAGCTTCAGCCAGCGCCACACCCAGACCGCCTTCGGACAGATCGTGTGCGGAGTTCACCAGACCTTGGCGAATCGCTGTGAGAACCAGCTTTTGCACCGCCGCTTCCTTGTTCAAATCGATTTGTGGAGGACGTCCGGAAATGTTGCCGGTTGCCATCTTTTGATACTCACTGCCGCCCAGCTCAGCGAAGGTCTCGCCCAACAGGATGATCGCGTCGCCTTCGTTTTTGAAATCTTGGGTCGTAATATGGTCAACATCGGTGATCAAGCCGACCATTCCCACCGTTGGGGTTGGATAGATCGCGTCACCGCTACGTTCATTGTAAAAGGATACGTTTCCGCCGATGACCGGAGCATCAAGTGCTACGCACGCTTCGCTCATGCCCTCGCACGACTTCTCGAATTGCCAGAACACCTCAGGCTTTTCCGGGCTTCCGAAGTTCAAGCAGTCCGTAATCGCCAGCGGCTCTGCACCGGAGCAGACGACGTTGCGCGCAGATTCTGCTACGGCAATGGCACCGCCCACTTTTGGATCGAGGTATACATAGCGACCGTTGCAATCTGTACTCATGGCAAGGGCCTTGCGAGTACCACGCACCATGACAACAGCAGCGTCAGAACCAGGCTTTACAGCTGTGTTTGCACGCACGATATGGTCGTATTGCTCGTATACCCACGCTTTATTTGCCACCGTTGGCTGAGCCAGCAAGCTTTTCAGCGTAACATTCAGATCTTTCGGTTCAGAGATCGCTGCCAACACATCTACATTCGCATTTGCTTCGTAGTATGCAGGCACCGCAGAAGGACGATGGTACACAGGTGCGTCATCTGCCAAGCTGTCTACTGGTACCTCTGCTACTACTTCACCTTGATGCAACAGGCGCAGCTTGCTGTCTTCCGTTACTTTTCCAACTACAGCGGACGCCAGACCCCATTTGTCAAAAATCGCAATCGCTTCTGCCTCTTTGCCTTTTTCCACGACGACGAGCATACGCTCCTGAGATTCAGACAGCATCATCTCGTACGCCGACATTCCCGCTTCACGCTGTGGCACCAGGTCCAGATTCATCTCGATTCCGTTTCCTGCCTTGGACGCCATCTCGGAGCTGGAGCTGGTCAAGCCAGCCGCGCCCATGTCCTGAATCCCGACGACGATACCGGTGTCGATCAGCTCCAGGCACGCTTCCAGCAGGAGCTTTTCCATGAATGGATCGCCGACTTGTACTGCCGGGCGTTTTTTCTCGGATTCCTCTGTCAGCTCCTCGGATGCGAAGGTCGCACCGTGAATACCGTCGCGCCCTGTGCTTGCGCCGACGTAGATGACAGGGTTGCCAATACCGGACGCTACCCCTTTTTGAATCTTCTCGTGGTCGATCAAGCCGACGCACATCGCGTTGACAAGCGGATTGCCTTCATACGTAGGGTCGAAGTTCACTTCGCCACCCACAGTCGGAATCCCGATGCAGTTCCCGTAGCCAGCGATACCTGCTACGACGTTTTCGAACAAATATTTAACGCGAGGAGACTTCAGCTCCCCGAAACGAAGCGAGTTAAGCAGAGCAATTGGACGTGCACCCATCGAGAATACATCGCGGATGATACCGCCCACACCAGTCGCAGCCCCTTGGTACGGCTCGATTGCTGATGGGTGGTTATGGCTTTCGATTTTGAAAACAACCGCCTGATTGTCCCCGATGTCGACAATACCTGCACCTTCCCCAGGTCCTTGCAGTACGCGAGGTCCTTTTATCGGGAAACGACGCAGAACAGGCTTGGAGTTTTTATAAGAGCAGTGCTCAGACCACATAACGCTATACAGACCTGTCTCGGTCCAGTTCGGCTTGCGGCCGAGAATTTCTACAACGCGCTGATATTCTTCGTCAGTCAGACCGATTTCTTTGTACAGCTTTTGATCGGCGATTTGTTCGGCTGTCGGTTCTTTATGCGTGAGTTGTGACACTGTTCTGTTCCCTCCATGTCTTCAGAATCGAGGTAAACATGCGGCGTCCATCATCGGAAGTCATCCAAGAGTGGACGGCACGCTCCGGGTGAGGCATCATGCCAAGTACGTTTCCACGTTCGTTGCAAATGCCCGCGATGTCTTCCAGAGAACCATTCGGATTCTCGCCATGATAGCGGAAAACAATCTGATTGTTCACTTTAAGCTTCGCCAGCGTTTCTTCATCACAATAGTAGTTTCCTTCGCCGTGCGCGATCGGAATTTGGATGACTTCTCCTGCCGCGAAATCACGGGTAAAGGAGGTATCGTTGTTTTCCACACGCAATTCGGACAGCTTGCAGCGGAACTTGAGTGAACGGTTGCGTAAGAGTGCTCCTGGCAACAGTCCGACTTCAGTAAGGATTTGGAAGCCATTGCAGATGCCCATGATCAGCTTGCCTTCTTCTGCTGCCTTCACCACTTGCTCCATGACGGGTGAAAAACGAGCGACCGCGCCACAGCGCAGATAATCTCCATAAGAGAATCCGCCTGGCAAAAGAATCGCATCATATTGAGAAAGATCCGTATCGGAATGCCATACGTAATCCACAGGCACTCCCATTACATCTTCAACTGCGTTAAACAAATCAATGTCGGCGTTCGAGCCTGGAAAGACGATAACGGCTACTCGCATATCCTTAGCCCTCCACGATATCAAAGCGATAGTCTTCTACCACCGTATTGGCCAGCAGCTTTTCGCACATTTCACGTACACGCTCTTCTGCTTGCGCACGGTCAGAAGTATTCAATTCCAGCTCCATGTACTTCCCGATACGCGCATTGTTTACTTCATCAAAACCCAAGGTGTGCAGAGCACCTTTTACAGCATGTCCTTGCGGGTCCAAAACACTCTCGCGCAATGTTACATAAACAACAGCCTTAAACATGTACGTCTCCTCCTAGTCTCGTAAGCATTTCTTTATAAGCTTCCTCCACATTGCCCAAATCGCGGCGGAAGCGGTCTTTGTCGAGCTTTTCATTTGTTACCGAATCCCAGAAACGGCATGTATCCGGGGATATTTCATCGGCGAGGAGAATCTCCCCGTCCGCTGTTTTTCCGAATTCCAGTTTAAAATCGACCAACGTAATGTTGCGCTCGCGCAGGTAAGGCACGAGAACCTCGTTCACAGCCAGACCCATTCGCTCAAGCGTCACTTGGTCACTCTCGCTCGCAATCCCCAACACTTTGATATGGGAGGCATTTACCAAAGGGTCTCCCAATGCGTCATCCTTGTAGTAAAACTCGACAACCGGCTGCGGAAGAACAGTTCCTTCCTCCATCCCGAGGCGTTTTGCCAATGAGCCTGCCGCAATATTGCGAACAACGACTTCCAAAGGGATGATCTCCACTTTACGAACCACTTGCTCGTTAGCTGATAGTAGACGGACAAAATGGTTATCAATGCCCCGCTCCTTCAGCATGGTGAAAAAAATTGCCGTGATACGGTTGTTCAGCTCACCTTTTCCGGTGATTTGCGCACGTTTTTCTCCATTGAATGCTGTTGCGTCGTCTTTGTACTCTACCCAGTACTGATCAGGCAAAGAGGTCCGATAGATACGCTTTGCCTTACCTTCGTAGAGTTGTTCCTGTTTTTCCACCGTAGGAGTCACCTTCCCAGTCAAAAAGGTTGAGTTTCGGTTAATTCACGAACGATTCAACTACATTAAAACACAATCATACGCATTTATCAACGAAAAATGCTGGAATAGACTTCGACAAACGTTCGGGATTTACTGTATGTTTTCTAACGAGCACTTCTTATCATTCGTTTAAAACACGCTTCCTACTGGCTTTACCCTCGGGCAGGCTCTTTTCTTTTGTTTATGTTACACTTGTCAGTGGTACAACCTATACGTGAAAGAAGGAATTCAGATGTTTCCATTTGAAGTGTCTTTTCCCACCAAAATCTATTTTGGTATGGGCGAACTTACGCGTTTGGGCCGAGAAGCGAAATCTATGGGCAAAAAAGCATTGCTCGTCACTGGGGGAAATGCGGCCAAACGTACTGGTCTCTTGGACCGCGCCAAGGCCCTCTTACAGGACGCGCAAGTCGCGTATATTGTTTTTGACAAAATCGAACCGAATCCACGTACAGCAACGGTTGATGCCGGGGCTGCTCTTGCCCGTGAGCATCAGTGCGACTTCGTTCTGGCTATTGGCGGCGGCTCCGTGATGGATGCCTCCAAAGCGATTGCGGCGGCAGCGCTGTCCGGTCGCCCGATTTATGATTACATGCGGGGAAACCCGAGCGGCTCTGGTCAGTTGCTGGTACCCGTTCAGGAAGCTTTGCCGATCATGACCGTACCTACCGTGGCCGCCACAGGTTCGGAAGCAAACCATATCAGTGTATTGACTCATTGGGATACCCATGAAAAATCTTCGATCAACGGTCCAGCACTCTACCCGAAGATCGCCATTCTTGACCCATCCGTTACATTTACTGTTCCAGCGCGCGTTACAGCGGAATCTTGCGCTGATATCTTTTCCCATCTATTTGAAAACTATTTGATCAGTGCGGAAGGAACACACGTACAAGACGGTATTTCCGAGACGCTCATTCGCCTCGTTGTCGAGCATTCCATCACTGCGATCCAACAACCAGACAACGCAGAGGCTCGCTCCACTCTCCTCTGGGCAAGCACGCTGGGCATCAGTCCATTTGCTGCGGGGGGTCGTGGTGCCGGAATGCCGTTGCACGGAATCGAGCATCCGTTGAGTGGCATATACGATATGTCCCACGGTCGTGGACTGGCGATCCTGTCACTCCCTTATTTTGAACAGGTCATTTTGCAGGATCGTCCAGAAAGACTGGCACGAATGGGACGTCATTGCTTTGGCGTTGCCGTGGAGGACGAAGACGAAGCAGCACGAGCAACAATTGAGGCCGTTCGCCGCTGGTATACGAGCATGGGCATTACTGAACGTTTGTCTGACTTCGGCGTGACCAAGCAAGCCCTTCCACGCATGGCAGAGGAAGCTATTCATATCGGTGGACGGGGAGTGGGGCACCTGCCTAGCTCACGAAAATTGAATGAAGCAGATGTGTTCGCCATCTACGAAGCCTGCCTGTAATTGAAGCATCAAACACACTGGCGAGCCCTCGTTCAGTTGTGCAATAATACAAATTAATCACTAATCAAAATTATTTTACTACGGAGGTTACTACCTATGGCAGATCCACGCATTAATGAACTGGCAAGCCGTCTCGTCCGTTACTCGCTCAACTTGCAACAAGGCGAAAAAGTCCTCATCGAAAATACTGGCCTGCAGCCTGAACTCGTTCGTGCCCTTGTGCGTGAATCGTTTGCGGTCGGGGCTCTGCCTTTGGTTACGTTGAAAGACCAAGAGATCATGCGTGCGCTCTATCAAGGCACCAGTGAAGAGCACATGGCCCTGATGGCAAAATACGAGTATGACCGGATGAAAGACATGGACGCTTACATCGCCATCCGCGCTTACGACAACATCAACGAGTACGCCGACGTACCAGAAGACAAAATGGGCATTTACGCTCGTGTCTTGTATCAACCTGTACATACTAACGAGCGCGTTCCGAACAAACGCTGGGTGGTACTGCGCTACCCGAACAAGTCAATGGCTCAGCTGTCCAAAATGAGTCTCGAGGGCTTCGAAGACTTCTACTTCTCCGTCTGCAATCTGGACTACGCGAAAATGTCCGCTGCCATGACTCCTTTAAAAGAGCTGATGGAGCGCACAGACCGTGTACGTATCGTCGGTCCAAAAACAGACCTGCGCTTCTCCATCAAAGGAATCAATGCCATCAAATGTGACGGCAAGCGCAATATCCCGGATGGCGAAGTTTACACCGCTCCTGTGCGCGATTCCGTAGAAGGAACGATTTTCTACAACGCGGCATCGATCTACAATGGTATTACTTTCAACGATGTGCAGTTCACCTTTAAAGAAGGCAAGATCGTGGAAGCGACCAGCTCCAATACAAAAGCACTGAATGACATCCTCGATACAGACGAGGGCGCACGCTATATCGGAGAATTTGCGATCGGCTTCAACCCGCATATCCTCCACCCAATGCTGGACATTCTGTTTGACGAGAAAATCGCAGGCAGCTTCCACTTCACGCCAGGTAATGCATACACAGTGGCAGACAACGGCAACCGCTCCTCCATTCACTGGGACTTGGTCCAAATCCAGCGTCCTGAGTACGGTGGCGGCGAAATCTGGTTTGATGATGTTCTGATCAGAAAAGACGGTATTTTTGTTTTGCCAGAGCTGGAAGGCTTGAATCCGGAGAATTTGATTTAAAAAGTGTCATGAATAGCGAAAAAGGCAGGGACGAGGCTCCCTGCCTTTTTTAAATAAAACTCACTACGAATCCCATTTCTTACATATCGATCTAACGGGGTGACTTTACTAACTAACAATAAATCAGTAAAATAACGTTTAGATTGTTGAGGTGGTAGTCAACGATCTAACTGAGTCATCCTCAAAATGAGAAATACTCAGTTTTCCCAAAGATGATCTCCTTAGCAAATAGGGAGATCACTTTTTTTGTAAATTCCGCATATTTAATAACTCCTATTTTGATTCTTTCACTTCTGTGTGTGTAAATGGTGTTGGCACTTTAATTCTTCCAATACGCCTTTGTTTTACCACTGTATCTTCTCCTGGATAAACTTTAGCACGCCAATCCGCATATATATTGTATACCTCAGCAACAGCCCACAGTCTAATAACATACGAACCTGGCTTTTTAAAGGTAGCATTAATTTCTTGTCCTTTAACGACTTCATGTGTTTGTGATGAAACAAACTTGTATCCCAAATCAGCCTTTACAAATTTTATGGGAAATTCTACACCAGCTGACCAATCATGAGTACTCTGAACAGTTTCTTTTGCACTCGATGTATATTTTGCACTTAATTCAGTACCATCTGTAACTGTAACATACTCTTTGTATACTAAAAAATGTCTCGTTTCATCTTTACTATACTCGTAAGTAGCAGTACCTCTTACATACCCATCTCTATAGTAGGAAATACCAGTATCTAAGGGTCTAATAGAACCTTCTTCTTCATCTTCTGCATAGGATCCCACCACTCGACTATCATATTTATCTGGGCCTGCTGGTGTATAGGTTGTAATGTCTCCAGACGCAGAAGTAGTTGGTAAAATACTAGATGATAGGAGAGAAAATCCTAAAACAAAGGTAGCTAACGCTTTTCTCTTAAATGCCATAATCAGTCCTCCAAATATTCATATATATTTCATAACCTATTAGGCTATAAAACCAAATTAAGATTTCTTATTTAAATAATTCAGTAACATCATTAAGAATTCAGAATATAATTTTTGAACATCTACATCCTGCGATGTTAACGTCATAGCAACCATACTTACTGATAGCCCATTTCCTGAAAAATTATATACATTTACAATAGTATTAGGAAATTTATCGCTATACGCCCTAGTAATACCATTATTTTCGTCCTTGGTATTGTAAAAATTTGGTGAATAACTAACTGAATTCGTCCATTGGAAATCTCCATCAGGACCTGGTGCCACACCAAGCATTATTACTACACCATTTTTTTCATTTTTATAAACTAAAGTTTTATTATTATCATGAAATTGATCTAGTGACTCTTTAGGCTCATCATTAATAGCAGGTACAATATTTTTAATATTCCAACCATCAGTAACCTCAATATAGCCCTCCGGTTTAAATTTCTCTTTTAAAAGTGAGAATTTTGAGTTGAACGTTTGCACATCAATCTTATTGGTAACTTTTGCATTCGTATTGCTTTGTTCACAAGATGCTATTATTAATAGTGAAAAACTTATTAGTAAAACTAAGAAACGCCTAATGTAACTATTCATGAGATCACCTTTTTATTTTTACTATTTTTACATATATTAGTATATTTCACTAAATTAAGTACGTCAATTCGCTTTTGATGGAATTAAAAAGTGTTAATGTTCTTAATTTTACACTTTTTAATTCCATCATATTATTTCCCTATTTTCGGTATTTTGACGTTCGCATAATTCTTTTGTTCTCTTCGGTAAGATTTCTGATCCTCGTTTTTTCTATCCATGCTTTGCCTACCTCCCTTTGGCTCCAGAATAAATCCGTCAGACATAAGGAGGTATATTCCATGAAAAAATGATGGTCCCTTTTGGGCTAATATTTATGCCCGCACGTGTATTTAGATGATGCTCCCAAAAGGCAACCGCACCTCAAAACATGTACGAATCAGATCACTTTGGACAGAAATCGTTCCCCGATGCTTCTCGACTATGTTTTTCGCAATAAACAAACCGAGTCCTGTCCCTCCACCTTGATGAGTTCGCGCCTTGTCTGCTTTATAAAACATTTCAAAAATATGCGGTAGCGACTCCTCAGGAATCTGGACACCGTAATTCATGATTTGCACAACGACTTCATCACCCTCACGATAAGCATTCAAATCGACAAAATGTCCATCGCCCCCGTAGCGTATCGCGTTGGTAAGGATATTTTCAAATACTCGTGCCAGCAGCTCCCCATCCCCCATAATCACTAAAGAAGCGGCAATATTACACCGTGCTACCAGCTCATTTTTTTCAAAGGAAGGATACATCTCTTCATTTAGTTGTACCAGCAATTCACTCAAATCAATGACCTTTTGCTCGATAGTAACCATGCCGGGATTCATTCTGGTGATTTCGAAGAGTTCATCAATCAGTTTTTCCAATCGTTGCGACTTGGTAAAAGCAATCGTCGTATAATGCCGCATCTGTTCTTGTGGCATCCGCTCGTCTCGTAAAACTAAATCTAAATAACCCAGAACGGATGTCAGTGGTGTGCGTAAATCATGTGCCAGATTCAAAACAAGCTGATCCTTGCTGCTTTCGGCGAAATCTCCTCTTTCTACCGCCTTTTGCAGCATTTCACTTGCCAGATTAATATCCTTGACGATATCTGCGAACTCATCACTGGATGGAATATGGACATACCGTGTAAAGTCTCCACTGGCGAGAAAATGAATGCCCGTGGAAATCTCCCGAAAATAGCCCGCATACCGTTTCGTCAGGAGATAGAAAAACAAGATAGCCAGGGGAGCAAAGAAAAGCAAAAAGAAATTGATATCCCCCATCTCCCTAATAAAACGGCGAACCTGGGCCAACGGATCTTCATACTTGACCTCCGTCCGATAGTAAAACTGAAGCACTTTATAAAAGAGAAAGGTCACGATACCGGACAAAATCATGCCTAACCCAAGAAGCATAATCATTTTGGAACGGAAGCTATGTCTCATCTTAACCATGGAAAGAATCCCTCACTCCCCCATCACTCATGATAGACTCTTTGGACACGTTCTCCTAAACGACTTACTAATTCGTTGGTAATGGTTTTACACTGATCGGCCATTTCCTCGGCTGAGATACATCCGTCTTGATCCTTGCCGATGAAGGTCGCAATATCTCCTTGTCGCACCTCTTCTATATCCGTAATATCTACAATAAGCTGATCCATGCAAACAGACCCGATAACTGGTCTCCTTTTTCCTTTGATCAGGCAGGTTGCTCCCGCTAGTGACAGCATGCGCGGAATTCCGTCTGCATACCCGATAGATACGATGGCAATCTTACTGTCTTGCTGCGCTATATGGGCGCGTCCATAGCCCACGGCGGTTCCATTTTCCACCTGTTTCACCTGTACGACTCGTGCTTTCAGTGACATCACAGGACGTAGTTCGATATTTGTATTTACCTTATCTCCCTGGCTGCTCAACATCCCGTAGAGAGCAATCCCAATGCGAGCATAATCGTAATGCAGCTCCCCATAATTCAGGACACCGTAGCTGCTCTGAACATGCAGCTTCTTCGGATCTATCCCTTGTTCTCTCAACTGTTCAATCACGGTCTCGAAACGAGCAATTTGATTTTTCGTGTATTCGATATCGGAAGCTTCCAAACTGTCAGCCACACTCAGATGAGTAAATGTACCGCCTACCTTCAAATTTTGATACCGATACATGGAAGCGATTTTTTCAATGCGTGCCCAAGATTCTCCCAGTCTCCCCATCCCTGTGTCGATCTTGATATGAACAGGTATCCTAACGTTATAGCTATTCAGCTTTTTGGCATATTCGTCATCTACTACGGTTTGCGTCAGTCTGAAACGGGCGATTTGGCGTATACGTCGCTCATCCGTATAGCCTAGCACCAGAATTTCTCCTTTTACGCCCTTCTTCCTCAGTTCGATTCCTTCATCGATCGTCGCAACAGCGAAGTAATCAATCCCGAGCTTGTTTAAATACCTGGCGATTTGCCATCCTCCGTGGCCGTATGCCTGCGCCTTGACGACCGCCATCATCGCACAATTCTTGGGAAGAATACGCTGGATTTCCCTTACATTATGTTGTACATGAGGAAGATAGATGTCAGCCCATGCCCGTCCTGTTTGATCCGGAGTCCTGCTGCTAAAGCGCTGAACAACCTTCATTGCCAGCACGGAAAGAACAAACGATAGCACCGTGACTAACATAAAATGCACCAAGCTGTTTGCAACAAGCAGCTCTGTCAATCCCGTTACTTTTGCCGCTCCGCGAATGAGCACAATACACAAGGGATGGACGACATAGACATACAGACTCAGCTTCCTCAAATAGGATCGATTTCTGCCTTTCCAGCACAACAAGAGCTGAAATAGAAAATACATGCATGGAATCAGAAAAATATACATACTGTCATGCCGTTGCAACTGATAGGAATGCAAAAGCAAGCCTTCCATAATAAGCATGCTGACAAACAAACCAAATCCGATGGCATACGATGCAACCCTTTGCTTTTTTCGTCTGTGGGTATTGGCAATCATCCCTCCCATGACGATAAACACAGGGGCAAAAAATATCCCGTTCCTCGTGTAATCAAACAGGGTAAACATCGATTGATAGATGCTGTCTACATACGGATTCATCTGCGCCAATCCAAAATAGCTGTCTCCCAATAGCCCGATGCCATACAACACCAGTGTCACCCAAAACGTTTTCCATGCAGAAAGCCTTGTATGCAAAAAGGAACTGATACCAACACCCAGCATGATGCCAGGAAAGTACCACAGATGATACAGCGTCCCGTTAAACAAGATGTCTTTCACCACTGAAAACACACTGAGTCCACTGGTAAAATACCCTGCGTACACATTCACCGGAAGATAGAGAAGGATGGAAAGCACATACAGCTTTCCTACTTTCCATAAAAACTGCTTCAATAAATACGCATTCCTGTTTGCATCTGTGCCAAGCTTTTGCAAGAAGAAGAACCCTGTGCACATAAAGAAAAACGGAACTGCAACTCTCGCTATTGTTCGTGTCAGTGTAAAATCAGCCAACTCGTCAAAAGACAGCAGTGGTGACGTATGGATAGCGACGACAAGGATAGCAGCAACGATTCTGAATCGATCCAGCCCGCCGTACTGCTTTTCATTACTACTACTCATTACGAGACTCCTGATGAAACACCGTAACGATAAATCCATCCATATTGTTGCCCGATATTTCGTACCTCTCACCAGCTACAACCGGGATGTGCGTAACCGAATCGGCAGCCTTTACATAGTAGATTTCAATCGTCTCATCATCCACTAGCAAATGCTCCTGATGATATTCGTAGTTTTTCACATAATCGATATACTCTTCCAGGCATAGCTGTAGCTTTTCCATCAGAACAGAATGCGGATAGCCAACATACCGAAAATGCCACGGCTCATCCGAGATCCCAGTCAGCTGTTCCTTGTCTTTGTCGTAGCGTTTGATAAACCCATAGTGGCTGGCACGTTGTCGAAACAGTTGGCATACGCCATGATCAGGAAAAGAAGGGCAAATAAAATCGATCTCTTCCTTCTTTTCCCCTACGTCAATCGCAAGCCCTGTCTGATGCTCACTTTCATTCGGTCGCGCTACAAATTGACTGGTAAACGCCTGTCCATTTTCAAGCAGAGATTGATCATAGATATCCGTTTGTTCGGCCTTGCTGCGAAAGCCACTGACAGGTACGATTGAACGCTTTGCGTTGCAGGCTTTCAGCAGCTTGGTAAACATCTTCGCAGCCGTGTTTTCCAGCATAATGTTGTTGTGTGTTCCATCGATCAGCCGCATGCGGTTCAGTAAGATACTATCGTCTGTTTGCCAGCGAATCGGGTACTGGCGATTCACCAAAATCAGATGGCCGTGATGTAGATTGTTGCTGTTCAAAGAAACCGTAGAGACGTGATATTGTCCTGTTGGTGTCATCGATTAGTCCTCCTCCATCGCTAGCATAATCAACGTATCGAGAAGCTCCTTGTAGGAGATTCCCGCTGCACGCAGCATGCTTGGATATCTGCTTTTCGCGGTAAAGCCAGGTATCGTATTTACTTCGTTAAACACAATGTCTTCTTCAGGTGTGACAAACATATCCACGCGTGCGAAACCACGACACCCCAGAACCTGATAGAGATGGACGGCAGTTCTCTTAATTTTTTCAGCGAGTTCTTCATCAATTCTTGCTGGGACATGGATGTGGGCCGTTGCCAATGAATACTTTTCTGTATAATTGAAGAAGCCTTGGAGCAATTCGATTTCATCCACTTCTCCTACGATTACGTCACGATTTCCCAGAATCGCACACCCTACCTCAAAACCCGTGATATTTTCCTCGATGACTACTTTGTCATCATGCGAAAAGGCATTTTCAATTCCGAAAATCAATTCGGAATGACTGTATGCTTTCGTAATCCCAATGGACGACCCTGCCTTTGCCGGTTTGATATACAAAGGGAAGCCCAGTCCTTCGATAGCAGATTGAACCGTTGCAAAACTGGTATTTTTATAAACGGTAATGGATCTTGGTGTTTTGATCCCGGAGCTTTCAGCCAGCGTATGGGCAATATCCTTATCCATACAAATCGCAGAGGACAGGGTATGACAGCCTACAAAAGGAATTCCGGCAAGCTCCAACAACCCTTGCACCGTTCCATCCTCTCCGTTTTTGCCATGCAGGATGGGAAACGCCACATCAACCTTGGTGATCGTCATAACACCGTTCTCTTGTGCAACAATTCCCCGAACCTCTCGGCAAGGAGAGAGAAAGGCAGGTACGCACTCCTCACTTTGATGCCAACTGTCATCCCGAATGCTTTCGATACTGCCGGTATAGCGCAGCCATTGCCCTTCCCTCGTGATCCCTAGCAAAATGACCTCGTATTTTTCCAGGCACAAGCTTTCCAGCACCGCGCTCGTAGATTTCAGAGATACTTCATACTCCGAGGAACAACCCCCAAACAATATCGCGACAGTTATTTTCTTCATACCATTCACTCCTTTTCTTCCTTGTCAAAGTGGCTGGTGGTTACAATCACACCGCCCATATTGTCTCCAGAAATCATATAGCTGCTATCGATTGGTACTTCGATCGTCATGTCTTGCTCAACAGCGTAATAGGTAATTTCATAGGTCTTCCCATCGACTGGCACGGAGAGATGTCTTTGTTCTTTCACGTAATTCAAATATTCTTCCAGCGAAAAGTTATGGTTCTTCATGATCGCGCTATGCGGCAAGCCTACATAACGGAAATGCCAGGGCTCGTATGCCGTTCCTGTGATGGCTGCTTTGTCCTTGGGATAGCGTAAAATAAAACCGTATTTCCACGAGTTGTCTTCCAGCCATTTTCCTTCAGGAGCATGCTCCATTTTCATCATCGTCGACCCAATATCAAGAGCCGACCCCACATTATGCTCGCTGTAGCCGCCAGGCATCGCGTATTCTGGTCCCATCTCTTCATACAGCTGCTCTTGTTCTTCCATGTCTCGATAACCGCTGTTCAGGATAAAGTGGCTCACGTTATCTTGCTGCGCAGCATCTACCATCTCCAAAAACACTTTGGCTACACTCTCTGACACTGCGATTGTGGGATCTAGCAAACGATATCCTTTTACCAGCTCTTCATTCTGAGATAGCCTGACCACATCGTTTTTTACCCCTGCTTCATGAACCGGGTTCTCTTTATTGACCAAGAGAAGATCTCCCTGATAGATTTGATCTCTTGCTATTTCTATTTCTATCGTTTGGTAATCCACCTTGGTTGCCCCATAAGGACGTTCTCTATCTGCTATTTTTTGAAAAACCAAATATCCAAACAGCAAGAGAATGACAAGCCAAAAAACCCTCTTTTTCATTCACAGCTCCTCCTTCACTACACATGTAGGATAGGGAAAACTGTTAAAATAAAAAGTAGGGTAAACATAAAATTTTTTTAAAGTTGTCCATTCATTTTTATGAAGTTGCTAGCTGGATAGAGAGGGGGCAGCAGCATGAACAAAACAGACCGTTTATTGGCAATCGTTTTGGAGCTGCAAAGCAAAGGTACGTTACGTGCTGAGGATTTGGCAGCGACCTTCGAGACGAGTGTCCGGACGATCTACCGTGATATGCAGGCACTGAGCGAGGCAGGCGTCCCCATCGTTGGGGCACCTGGTCAGGGCTACTCGTTAATGGAAGGGTATTTCCTGCCCCCCGTCAGTTTTTCAGTAGAAGAAGCCGTCGCACTCTTGATCGGAGCAGACATGGTTGAGCAAATATTTGACCAAAATTTCGGTAACAGCGCACGAGCTGTACAGCGCAAAGTCGAAGCCATCCTGTCTGCAGATGTAGGGGAACAAGCGAGCCGTATCCGCTCGACCTTTCGCCTCGTAAGCGCCGGGGTGAACAATCTGCACGAGCAGGAAAAATTACACGCACAAGTCCTCCACCAAGCGATCCTCAATCAGCGCAAGGTACGCTTCCGCTATCAGAAGGGCACGGCTAGGCTCGATGAAAATCGTGAAACGGTACGTGACGTTGCCCCATATGGTCTGATACTGGTTCGTGGCTCCTGGATTCTTCTCGCTCATTGCGACCTGCGACAGGATATTCGCCGATTCCGCTTGTCCCGCATGAGCGGACTGATCGAACTGGAAGACAGCTTTCTCCTCCCTGACCATTTCAAGCTAGAAGATTACAAGCCAGCTGACGATCGGTTTCTGGAGGTGCAGATCGTGATTCGTGCAGCTATCGCTGATCGGGTAAAAGAATCGGGCTATTTTTTTATTGAAGAAATTGAGGAGCATTCAGAAGGTTTTCTCGTCAGACTGCGCGTCAGACAAATCGAAGAAATATTGTCCTGGGTACTTGGCTTGGGGGCAGATGCGGTTGTTCTTACGCCTGAATCCTTGCGTAATCGAATTCGTGAAGAAACAAAAAAATTACTCGAACGCTACTGACATACTGCTGTCAGTAGCGTTTCTATAAGATAAAAGCAAGTAAACCAAGAGGAGCTGATTCACCCATGAATACAGTGGAAATCCTGAACAAATTTGAAGACGTAACGAACCATTACTTGCATGAACTAGAAGGCTTCAGCATGGAGCAGCTTTTGCAAAAACCAAGTGAAGACGAATGGTCGATCGGACAAATGTACCTTCACTTGATCCAATCTGCTCGTTATATGCAGCTGGGGAGTGTTGAGAAGTGTAGACAAGGTGGGCCTGCTGTCGCTGAAGCGGGTAGCTGTAAAACCGAAATCGGGCAGGCAATCTTTGCTCAAGGCTCTTTGCCTCCTGTTCGCGTGAAAGTCCCCGCGTCTCCGGCGTACACGCCTGCCCAACCGGACAGCAAGGAGCAATTACGCGATGGACTGAACGGCGTGCTTGCCCAAATGAAAGAGCTGGAGCCGACCCTGGACGATATTCCTGCGCAACATACCGCTCCTCACCCGGCTTTTGGCGATCTTACTGCGAAGGAATGGTTTGCCATCGTAGAAATGCACTATCGCCATCATCTGCTCCAGCTGAACCGACTGAAGGGCTAGCTTTTTTCTCCAAACATACCCGCAAGCTTTTGATAGGTAGGCGGAAACTCTGCCTGATAGCGCAGGAAGGACGGGATCGGGTAGCGGATTCCGCCTTTTTGCGTGCCCACCAATCCCTCCACGAGCTCGACAGCATCGCGAAAATGAAAGCTGAAGGCCATCTCGTGATCCTGGGTCTGGGCAAACAGTCGATCTCCATAACATGGTACGATCACTTGCGGCTGTCCCGTCTGGATCGGCTTGATTGCGATGTCCGCACAATCTGCCCGACTGGAAAAGGTGGAAGGAATCGATCCACCGCGCTTGTACAGCATCCCCGCCACCAATCGCATGATCTGTGCCGCATTGCCGTATATCACGACGACATCCGGATCGATCTGCGCCCGCTCCAGCGGAAACGAGACGTAGTACCCGCTTTCTTCTGTTGAAAATTTCGGGACATCCAGCTCGCTCTTCGCCCCGTTTTCCAATGAATCCGTGTACATTCCACAGGCGAGATGCCCCTCCGTATAAAACGCCGGCTGCTCTTCATAGCCAAAAGCCACCTGCGCGATCGGACAGGACAGATCGGCTCCATTCATCGCAATACTCCAGCCATAACGCCGCGAAAAACCGACAGCTTGGCAAATCGTAATCGGATAACCGAGATCACGGACAGGCCGCTTTGCCTTTGTCGGCAGTGCGGTTTCTTCTTTTATTATGGTGACTCCAACGGGAAATGTTTCTGTCCTCACATATGTTTGAAGCGCTTGGTTCAGTTCCATGGCGTTCATTCGTTTGCCCCCTCGTTCTATACGTACGCAGCTTATTCACTGCAAGATAAGAACAATCTCGTACTCCGAATGTTTCGTCTTTTTACATCCGAAGTCCTCTCAGGGGTTTCTTATTTTATCCACAAGCCCGTTTTCCAAAATGAATTTGTTCAGCTTTCCGTGTGCTTCTCGCAACTGCTCTGCCGATTGAAACGATTCAGGCTTGCCTGTCGTATGAGTCTCAAAGCTTTTGATTGATTTCTCCGCCGTATTTCCCAACGCTTTGTCTTTGTAAGTAAAGAGCAAGTCGTTCAGCTTTTTCCGTTTCTGTTCCTGTACTTTGTCCAGCTCTACTCTACTAGTACGAAAAAATTGGTAAAGCCGGTCCACTGAATCCCTGATCATGACCTGCTTACGGATGCGTTCATACAAAATGTAATCAGACTCGTACAAAACCTCGACCAACGCTGCGTCTTCCCCTTCCCTCACACAGTTACGAGCAAAGAACTGACTGAGTTGTTCCATTCCCCTGTCGTAAATAGAGCGCAATTGCTCCCGGCTTTCTATCATGGTATCGCAAACATCAATGAGCTTTTCTGCATCTTGCCGAATGATCTCATCCATTTTTCCTTGGTAGCAGGGCAACAAAGATTTCAGGTACTCCCGTTTTTGCTCGTACATTTCAATCGGCTTTTCTTTATCAATGGCCAGATTGTTTTTGATCTTGCGCCCGGCATGAGCATGCACTAAAAATAATTTCACTACCGGCTCCGCTTCTTTGTGGTGCACCATTTCACCATTCGGCCGCAGGATCAGGAACCCGACAGCGTCTTTTTTCCCCCATCGCCAGTACGCAACGTTGTAGTAATACTGCCCGTTTAGATAGGCAGGGTAATTATACAGCTCCGTCCTCTCCAAAAAGCGCTTGTTCCGCTCGATTTGAGCTTGTACTTGTGCTGAACTCACGACTTTCACAAAGAAATTCCTCCTCTTTATAAAGAACATGATCCTGCCATTTTCACCAAAGCTTACAAGATCGTAAGGTAATGGAAAGGTTAATCGATAGGGAGTCGTAACCATTCCTGTTAGGATAGGAGTTGACTACAAGGATTGGCTGGAGGGTTCGCAATGAAAAAGCTCGCATGGTTCAGTACTGTACTCCTCGTTTTTCTGTTAATAGGGTGCTCTTCCAACTCCCCTGAAGAAGTGCAGGGGCTCGGAAAAGAAGAAGCTGCACAAATCGCTGCAGCCGCTGTCAGACAATATTATCAGTTGGATGTAGATACGACTGGTCGACAGATTACATTGGAGGACCCGGCCAAGCTGGTGGATGCCGCTACCGGTGATTCGATCTATAGAGGAGTACCCGTTCATGCTGTACTGAAACGCGAACCTGTAAATGGTGATGTGCAAGGCTTTCACGCCATTATCGAACCCAAGTCCAAGCAAATTCTCTCCCTGTCCATTGATGTAATCGGAATGAACGGAGAAAAAGCGACAAAAACGATGACGGAAGCAGAGTTGGAAAAGACGGCCTCAGATTTTATCCGCTCAAAAAACCTGCTTGCGACAAACGACTTTCAACTGGTCAAATCTTCTGACGCTCATTCCACTGACACCAAGCGCTACTTTTATTACACAGATGGTCAAAACGACGTCGCAATCGGAGTAGACCCAACCCTGCATAAGGTTGTTACATTCACGTATGATTGATCTGACGTGCTTCGAATCTGGAATGTTCTCTTTCCTGTAAATAAAGATCCGTTGCGGGAGCAAAAGCTTTGGCAACGGATTACCCACTACTGTTAGTTCCCGCTATACTTTTCCTCAATTTCTTCTCGCATTTCCTGATAAGTCTCGGTTGTGAGACTCACCAAGTAATTCGTAAGCTCCTCTTTGGATTGTGTAGCTAACGCCTCTCTTTCTTGCCGTTTCCCCGTAAGATATTCCCTGGCCTGACTTCCAATCTTGCCGTTAGCAGACAAATACTCGATTGCCAAGCCAATATTCAGGCTCTCTCGCCAATTTTTTTCGTACCAGTCACGGTCGTAGGCATCAATCCACTTTTTGCGATCGATAAGGACTGCGTCAGCTTCCGTCAAGGCGTCCCGTTTCCACTGTTCCCACTTCTCGGCAATTTCTCTTGCTCGTTCCAGCTCTTGTTTGAACTGCTCGCGATTCGTCACGTTAGCATATAGCCCTTCTGACGCATGCGCAATCTCCTTTAGTTGCTTCTGTCCCTCTGTATTCACGTCAAACCCGATTACGTTTAACAATGGCATGATTTTGGACTGCGACAACTCTTTGGCTACTGCCACAGGATCGCCATCGCAAGTCTCGATTCCGTCACTGACCAGATAGATGATGTTCGTGTTTTTATCCGCTTCGAACGCCGCCAAATCCTGTTGTGCGAGACGCAAGGAATGCGCAATGGAAGTCCAGCCAGTCGGCTCAACCAACTCTAGCGCTTGCTTAAGGCCTTTGGAATCAACAGATTGCAAGGGAAAGATCAAATCACTGCTGCTGCATGAGAGCTGTTTGTGCTCGTCGGCATTGCTGCCTTTATGTCCATAGACACGCAGCGAGATTTTCGCTTCTTTCGGCAGTGCTTCAGCGAATTCCTTGATCGCCTCCTTGGCTAGTTGCATCTTGGTCTTGTCTCCAATCTTCCCAGCCATGCTGCCGCTTGCATCCAAAATGATTTCTACATTGAAGTTTTCCCGAAACTGAAAGCGGGCGTCTTCAATGTCAGGACTCCCGTATGAAGCCATTCTCCAACGGTCGACTACCATCTGAGGACTGAGGTAATCCTCGGAAAACAAGGTGAGCAGCTGATTCCAATACAAATCCATATACTCTTCATTCATTCCGTCAACCATGGTTGGCATTTTATCCAAAATTTTTCCGATCTCAGCTCGATGAGGATAGTTGGCGTGGTAAAATTGCGTACCAGCCAGCGGCCCCGGCTCTGAAGCAATCAATTCCTGGGCTGATTGCGGCCATTGAGACTTCCCGATTCCTGGTCCAGCTCCGGCTGCTCCCAGAGAGCAACCCGTGATTAATAACATGATCAAGCAACAATTTACCCAAATAAGCTTCCTCATGTATGTGGTACGCATTGTGTCATAGCCTCCTTGCAATGTGGAGCTTCCCACCCTTATAGCAGTATGATGGGTGGCAGACTCCAGCCCGGTACCGCATCCAAAAATCCGATCTGTCTGCTCTGTCCGGTTTGGTATACTTCCTCCTCGTGTTTGATCTCAGGCATAAAATCGAAGTCAAACGTAGTCGAGCGAAAACGGACAGAAGTCTGTACCTCAATACGATCATCCGAAGTGAACACAACTTTCGACCCTGCCAATGTAGCGTGATTCGCTTCCAGGATTCTAATGACGACACCATTGACTTTTGCGTTCGCTTTAGCAAGGCCTGACTGGACATAGCCTAGCAGCTCAATATTGGCGGGCAGCCAACTGCTAAATACCTGATCGATGGCCTCATACCTGACCTCGCTTTTTGCCCAGTCCGGATGACTCGCTCGTATAGCATCCTCGGTCTGATCTACGATTGGCCCGAGTAAAATACTGTCCTTTAAGCGGTTCGGCGATCTATCGTACTCTTCTATCGCATCCTCCATCTCATCGTAAATCGGTTTGATTGCGGCCAGCGCTGCTTGCTGCGCACTATTGGAAGCCTGCTCCTTGACGACAAATACTGTGGAGAAGTTAAACAACGCCGTGAACAAGATCAGCAACATAACAAAAAAGACACTGAGAGTAAATACCGTAACATTCCCTCGTTCGTTACCCAAAATAACTGACAATCTTCTCATCTATCGAACCACCCGACTCGTGATCTCTCTCTGAAAGGAAATGACCTTGTCTTCGGGCTTCATGTTATCTGTCAAAATGTCCGGCAAAAAAGCAATCTCCAGATTCGCACCCACGATTACTTTGAAATAACCTTCGTCCTTGTACTCGATATAGGACTCCCCTCCGTTGTATCCGATGCCGCCTCCTGCTCCGTTCAGTACTTTCTTGGCTGCGTTCAGCGCGCTGTCTTGATTGCCTGTGATCGCAAATACTTTTGCGGCTTCATTGGCGGCAGACTGCGCAGCAATAATCCCGTATATTCCGAGGAGAAACTGCCAACAGATGAGCATGAACAGAAAGATCAACGGTAGAATCCCAATAAACTCAATGGTCACGGAACCTTTTTCGTTGGACAGTTGTCGTGTTAATCGCGTGACTTTCATCTCTTTCCCTCCGATTCGCTCCCATCAATGACTCACTCGACGAAAGGCTAGGCAGACGCATTTTTCTTTCGGATGAAAGCAAGATGATTTTTTTTGATAAAGGGTAAACCGATTGCAAGAATAACCATTTGATAAGGGATAACCTCCCGATATATGGCGCTAATAATGGAAACCGGTACAATCAGCGCGTAATAGTAAATCAGCATATACTTCCAAAAACGTTGCCAGTTACGTTCCTGCTTGGACATTTTCCCCACCATCCATCCGTAATAGTAGCGTGTTAACGTCTTAGTTCCTTTTGGCGAGTATGGTCCATACCCATCTGCTCGATGTACGGGAATCCAAACCAAAATACGAACAGGGCATACGGAATCGAGTCACCAAGAGCCATAAACAGGCAGGCAAGCGGCAGGATAACACCATACACGAAGACCGCTGCCCTGTTCCAGAACCGCTGCATTTTTTCTACTTTTGCTGTCAATCCGATCCCCTCCATTCGTGTGTTTCCTTCCTCTACTCTGTGAAAACCGCCTCAACCGCCCGATGTAGCTCGGTCGACTCAGCTGATTCGGTTGATTCAATCTGCTCAATCCCTGCAGACTCATTGATCCATTTATGGGTATACATCGTAAAAAGCACCGCAATAAACGGAAAGAAAATCACGTTCAGCAGTATTTGCGTAAAAAATACCGCTCCAAAGCTGGTCGTAATATACGTAACGGAATACAATCCGATCACGCTGATGACCCATTCAATCAGACTCGCTAACAAGATCACACGGAAAATGGAGAAAAAATGCTTCTTCCCCATATCAAATGCCTTCTTCCAGCATTTCTTGACGGATTGCTTCTTAATGACCACCAGGTACGGAGTCAAATAAAACAAAACCAGGATGATCAGTCCCGGCACAAAAAACAATAGCATGCCGGTGGTTACAGCCATAACATAGACCAATGCAAACACAAACACCGAAAAACCATTCTTGCAAAATGCTCGCAATGCTTCTCTAACCGGCCGCTCATCTCCATCCAAATGACTTTGCACAAACTGGGCAAACGGAATTTGAACGATCGTTAAAAAGATAAGCAGTAAAAACATGTTAAAGAATCCTGACACGATCGTTGCCCCTGTGAACGAAGCCATGAAATGGATGTAATTGATGGCATAGTTGTGAATAATCAAAAAGGGCAGTACAACTACAGCCGAGATAAGTAGCATGGCTTCGATATTTCGTGTATAAAACAGGAAGCTCTCTTTGATCGGATGTCTCACTCTCATTCATTCCCATCCCAAAAATTTCACGACAGGGTATTTTGTTACGCAAATAATTTATAGAGCCTCTTGGCCCATTCTGTCAGCTTACTGGCTACCCAAAGACCTGCTCCGACCGAGAGCAAAACAATGGCAACCGTTTGTCCGCCAGGAACAATAGCGGAAATCACCGCTGCATCGATGAGTGTGCTACCAAAGCTCCCCGTCCCTTTCACAAACGAGTCAAATCGCTCATCGCCGCTTTTACCTGAATCGAACGCATCTCGGAAATTGGTAAATGTATCATATCCGTCAAACACGAGACTGATCCCCGCTGTCGCAACATTCAATCCCTTGATCAGACCCGTCACCGGTACGCCGCTACCCATGTCTTTCACAAACTTGAAGTTTGCCGCTGCTGCGAATGCATCGAACCCGTCTACTGGGAATGCTGATATCCATGCTAATGGCGTGTCTTTTAAATGGATATCTAGCATTTTGGTGCCAAGTTCACCCAAAAACATTCCCTTACTCTGAAGAAGATTGGGAACACTATTTACATTAGTCTCTAACAATCCAGCTGTATAATTGAGAGTCCCGCCAAAGACAGATTTAAATGTCCAGTTGATATAGTCGTATGCTGTGTCGTTATCTTTTCCACCTTCCGGGCTTCCGGGCCCGATATTACCTGGATTCGGATCACCAGTAGTCACCTGGCCTGGTTGGGGATTTCCAGTCGTCACATCCGTCGTTACGCTTCCCGGCTGGGTATTCCCCGGGTTGACACTCCCTGGTCCCACTTTACCTGGATTGACATTGCCTGGGTCTACTTCGCCTGACTGGAATTCTCCTGGGTTGACACTCCCTGGCTGGACCTCACCTGAATTCAGGCTGCCTGGATCTATCGCTTCCGGCTGAATTTCTCCCGGAACAATTCCTCCCGTGTCCCACTGGTAATTTCCGTGCTGAAAATTTGGTCGTATATCACCTGAATCGACCTGACCAGGGTTCACGTCTCCTGGATTAATAGCACCAGGCGCCAAAGACTCCGCATGCACGAGAGTTGCGAATGGCAAGAGGTTCATCACCAAAATCAGAAGGGCAATGATACTTGCCCACTTCGAACGTCTGGTTAGACGATACACGGTTTTCACCCCGATTTTTTGTCACCTGAAAAAATACGTATGTGGTGCGCTTAATTCCCGCTTTGATTGGCTTTGTACTGCTGTGAAATAGCCTCGACTGTTTCCTTGTACGACTTCTTGGCTAGAGAATCGAGGAAATCTTCCAACTCATCTGCCCGTTTATCTACCGTTTGCTTATGTTCTTTTTGCATTTTCTTTAACCCGGAAATGAGTTCCTCAGAAAACCGCTCATCCCTATCCATTTGGCGAATCATCCAGTCTATATTTCTGTCTTCATCATCTGCCAGGGACTTCCACTCCAATTTGAATCCGGTATTGTTTACCAAAAAGTCTACTTTTTTCGAATAAGCCTGTCTGGATTCCTTACTCTTCCACTTGTACCATGCATCTGCGATCTCTTTTGCTTTATCAAGCTCTTTCTCTAACGCTTTTTGATCTCGGATAGACACGTAACGGCCACGAGCTGCCTCGGCAACTGCCTTCAATTGCTTTTGTCCCTCTCCATCCACATCAAAGCCGATTACATTTAGGACAGGTGTAATATTGGAGTCCGCCAATTGCTTTGCTGCTTTCACAGGATCACCATTGCATGTCTCGATACCATCGCTGACAAGAAAAATGATGTTCGTATTTTGCTCTCCAGCTAAACCGTTCAAGTCTTTTTGGGCTTCTTGCAGTGCATGGGCAATCGGAGTCCAGCCTGTCGGTTTGAACTGATCCAGGCTGTTGGCAAGCTTTTGACTATCGAATTTTTGCAGAGGATACACCAATTCACTGCTTCCACAAGAGAGTGCCTTGTCAGAATCCTTGCCGCTGCCTTTGTTCCCATAGACACGGAGTGCTACGTTGGCTTCTTGCGGCAGTGTCTCTGCAAATGCTTTGATCGCTTCCTTTGCTGCATCCATTTTGGACTTGCCGTCCATTTTCCCAGCCATGCTGCCGCTCGCATCGAGAATAATCTCGACATTGTACTGTTCCTTGAACTGGAAGCGAGGGTCCTCAATCTCAGGACTTCCGAAAGAAGCCATTTTCATGTCATCGATTATTTGTTGTGGGTCTGGATAATCCTCGGCGAACATGCTTAATAAACTAAGGTAATACGCGCTCAGCAGTTCCTGATCTGGATTGTCAATCGCGGGCAGTTGTTTGATGAACTCTTGCAGCTCGCCTTCATGATCGGAGTGATGCGTCCCTGCATAGCGGCCAATTGAAAAGCTCGCAATTTCTGCTGCCGACTCGGGAATTTTCGTTACTTCAGCAGGAATCGTTGCTTTTAATGCCCCGATTTGTTCTTCCCGAGATGGCTCTTGCTTCACTGGATCTTGTATCGGTCCCTCAGGCGGTTTGTTCTCTCCTGCTTGCGGTGGGACATTCGTTGACTGTGTGTTTGCCGGCTCGTCGCTCGAACAAGCATTTAGCAAAACGATCAGCGAAAGAGCCAGGAGAAGTACCTTCATAAACTTCATCGGCTTGTACCTCCGTTATTTCAAAGCTGCATGTTCTCTGGTTGTTCTCGTTTGATCAGTTAGTGGTGGAAGCAGTACCCACCACTAACTGACGGAAAATGATGCATAAATTGTATTATTCACCGCCGGATGAAATCTTTTCGCCAATGTGCTCAATGATATCCGATAGTGCGGTGGAAACTGATTCACCCACACCTTCATCATCGCCCATAACGCCTGCGATCCCCCCCAATACAGCCAGCACAACTGCTGCCAGGGCGATCCACTCTATAGACTGCGCACCCTTTTGATTGTTCAAAGATACGGACATTTTCGCATACATTTTTTGGATAAATTTTGTCATGATAAACATTCCTCCACATCATCATTGTTGGATTTTCACAAAAAATTTGCCTACATACATGAGTGCTGTTTTCCCCGACTACTGTCGGCATCACCTCCTAAAACTACTTCAAGATTCCTGTAAACTTTTGAGCGTCATCCAGAATGTTCAGCACCATGAGCCCACCAATCATCAACATGGCTGTCGGCGCGACGACAAGCGTTGTAATTAACGTCACTTTTGGTGATGCTTTTGCAGCTTGTTCCTTGATGAGCTCTTTGCGCATTCTACGCATATTTTCTGCCTGCGCCTTGAACGTGACGGATATTGGTACCCCCAATCGCATCCCTTGGATCAGCGCTTTGATCAGCATCTGAAATTCTGGGTTGTCATTGCGCCGCAGCAATTGCTCATACGCTTTTTCACGCGGTACACCCAAATCGATCTCCTGATTAAATCGGGCGAACTCTTCACGAATTGGACCTCCGTAAAACCGGATGACCTCCCGCAATGCTTGGTCCAAACTGACCCCGGCTTGAAGTGTGACACTGACCGTATCGAGAAATTCTGGCAAATCATAGCGAATCTGCTGCTGGCGATCTTTCGCTTTTTTCTTCAACCACAGAATCGGTAAGAAATATCCAGAGAGCGGCCACAGGATCAGACCAAACTGGGAAAAGGGAAGGCCCAGCACGAAGAACAATGCACCCGCAATGATTCCGAGTAACGCAAAAACGATCTTTATCCCTTGAAAGCGGGCGACTGTCAAATCGTGCGGACGGCCAGCCTTTAGCAGCCAGTCTTCTACTTCATGCGATTCACTGAAAAAGTTGAAGCGCTGGCCCATCACTGAATAGTCATCACCGTATCGAAGCAAGCGTTTGATCAATCGCTGCGACGGGGTTTCCGGTTTCCGCACATCGAACGTACGGAAACCGGTGACTTCGTACATGTGCGCGATCAATTCCCGTTTTTTAACAGAAAATAAATACCATTCCTTTAAAAAAATGGCAAAGAAGAGTAAAAACAGAAACAGACAGGTAATGATCAGTGCATCCATGATTTCACACCTTTATGTTTGTCACTTTTTTAACCAGTACGTAGGACAGCAGTGTCCCTATCGCGAACAAGCCTAGCAAGATCAGGCCAACCGGCGTAAACAACGGATCGATAAATCCTTTGTTGATCATGTTCATCATCAACACCAGCGCAATCGGCATAATCGGGACAAGATAAGACACATAGCGCTGCTCTGCCGTCATCGTTTTGATTTCCTGCGAGACGATACGGCGCTCCTCCAGCGTGTTCCCCATTTCTTGAAGTACCTCGCTCAAGTTCCCACCTGCTCTTCGCTGGATGAGAAGCGTAGCTGTGAATATGCGGAAATCCCTTGTCGGTATGCGCTTTTCCATCTCCAGCAGTGCCCGATCAAAATTGACACCAAGCTGCAGTTCCCGAGACATCCGCTTGAACTCTTCTCCAGCTGGTGCATTCAATTCTTTTGCCACAATCGCAATACCCTGTGTCAGCGTCAATCCCGCTCGCAAGGAATTGGCCAGTAAGCGGCACACTTCAGAGAGCTGATCGTTCAATCTCTCCATATATTTGTTGCGTCGGGCAAAAAACACAGCTTTCTGGATAATATACATCGTAGCCAGACCAGCGCCGATATTGTACGGTGTAGGGATGGAGGCGAGTTTATTCAGGAAAAAAGCGAGAATAAGAGCACCTACAACCATACCTGCGTAAAATTCGGAAGGAGCCAGCGGAATGTTTGCCTTTTTCAGCTTCTTGCCCAGTTCTTTGGCATGAGGCTTCTGGTCAAATCGGTCTCCCCATACAACGACAAAACTTTTGCGCTGTGTCTTGACCTCATACCACTCTTCCGCTTTTTTCTTCCATTCGCTTTTTTTCGTACGGTATCCGAGGTACTCGTACATGCCCCAGATACCGAACAGCACCGCAAGACTAAACAGAATAGACATAGTCACGCTGCTTCCCTCCCTCCTCCTTGAATATCGATTCGTCCAAATTAATTCCGAAGACGTTGAGGCGCTCCAGGCTCCGCGGAATGAGCCCTGTTGCTGTAAAGTAACCAAGCACTTCACCTTTGCCGCCCATTCCAGTACGCTGGAAACGAAAGATCTCGTTCACTTCCACTCGTTTATCCTCCGTCTTTGCTACTTCCGAGATCGAGACAATTTTGCGTGTCCCGTCTGACAGACGCGTGACCTGCACGATGATATCCAGAGCGCTGACGATGTATTCACGGACAATCGTCGAGGGCAAATCCATTCCCGCCATGACGACCATCCCTTCCAACCGGTTAAACGCATCGTGTGGAGAATTGGCGTGGACCGTGGTTAGCGATCCTTCGTGCCCCGTATTCATTGCTTGCAGCATGTCGAACGCCTCAGCGCCACGTACCTCTCCGACAATGATCCTGTCTGGCCTCATCCGCAGGGAGTTTCTTACGAGCTGGCGGATTGTGATTTCCCCTTTTCCCTCCATGTTGGGGGGGCGTGCCTCCAAACCAATACAGTTGGGGTGAGTAAGCTTCAGCTCCGCAGAATCCTCGATTGTGATGACGCGCTCATAGTGAGGGATTGCTTTGGCTGTAGCATTGAGCAACGTCGTCTTTCCACTACCAGTACCTCCTGAGATCAACACATTCATTTTTGCCTCGACTACTGCTTGTATGAACTGGGACATCGCCTCACTGAACGAGCCGAATTGCATCAGGTCATCCATCAAATACGGCTCTTTGCGAAATTTACGGATAGAGACCAGCGTGCCATTGAGACTGATCGGAGGGATTACGGCATTCACGCGGCTTCCATCTTTTAGTCGGGCGTCGACCATCGGCGAGCTTTCATCGATTCGTCTGCCTAGCGGTGCCACAATCCTGTCGACAATGTGCCGTAAATGTTCCTCGTCACGAAATTTCAAATCGGTCAACTCGAGCCTTCCACGCTTCTCAATGTATACGAGGTTGTGCCCGTTAATCGAAATTTCCGTGATTTCCGGATCGGCGAGCAATGGTTCAAGTGGCCCAAGCCCCACCGATTCATTGATCAGACGAGTGAGCAGCAATTCTTTTTCGTTTCGCGGGATGACCACTTTCTCTTCCGACATGTACTGAGATACGAGACGTTCGATCGCAAGTCGCATCTCATCTGAACGAAGGCTGGTCAATCGTTCCAAATTGGTCTCCCGCAAGAGTCTGGTCTTGTAATGCTCAGCAAGCTCGTCAATGTACGGATTGAAAGAAGGAGCTGCTAGTGTGGCTGCAAGTTTCGTACGCGTGGTCTCTTCCCTTGACGGTGTCTGGTCTTCTTTGCGTCGGAATAAAGCCATCTAACTCCCACCTTTAAGACAGTTTCTTGAGTACCCATTTTCGGATGTCTTTCGCAGCAGGGGAGAGCTTTTTCTCATTCGCTTCCTTTTGCAACGGTCGCCCTTGATTGACAGCCGCCTGTACTCCTTGATGATCTCTCGCGATCTCGGCGGTAATCGGAGCGTTAAACAGCCCTTTCAAATCAGATACGTTCAGTTCGTTATCCCTGCCTACCTGGTTGACGACTACTTCTAGCCTGCCGGCAGTATCAATCCGCAGACGTCTGAACAGGTCTTCCACTAGTCGGAAAATTTGAACCGACGGTGTATCCAGATTCATCACGTAGTAAATCATGTCTGACTCTGACAAAGCAGCATAAGTAAGCTCGTTCATATTCGTAGGCAGGTCAATAATGACAAAGTCATAGCTGCGACGACTTGCGCGGATCAACTTGGTGATAAATGCTTCTGACATGTTCTCCGCCGTCTCGGCATCACGCGGGCTCACCAGCACCTCCAGCTTGGAGTGATTTTCTCTTTGCGCCACGTTGCGAATATGAAATTCATTCATTTCGTCCATAACCGGTATCAAATCGCCTAATGTGCGATTGTTATCAAACGACAAAAAGGTTTCCACTCCACCGTATTGGAGATTGAGATCGATTAACAAGACACTTGCCGTAGACTCCAGCTTCAATGCTTGCGCGTAGCCTGTGGCGAGTTGCGTGCGTCCGCTTCCTCCTTTTCCACTGTAGAAGGAGTACACCTTTCCCCGTCCCCGTACGAATGCTTTACCAGATGCATCGGCGCCCTTTTTTCGCTGCTGGATTTTGGACAGGTCCGAAATCTTTTCGAGACGATCTGACAAGAGATTGAGTTCATCAGGCATTACGATGTATTCAACAGCGCCCGCTCGGACGACATCTCGCAACAGAATGAAATCCTGCTTTTCCGTGAGATAAATGACGATCCCCTCTGGAAGCTCGCCTTGTACGTACTGCACCAACTCTACTCCTGCCCCATCTTCCGGTTGTACGAGCAAAACAACATCGGGACCAATCCGGTCAATCTCTTTTTTCACTTCCGTCGAAGTGGTGTATCGTACTTGTTCGTACGAAGCAAGTACATCACTCAACATGCTTTTTACTGAATCGTAATCCGCCACAACGAGAATCTTCATATCCTTGTTCATGATTTACCCTCCGGTTTTCGGTGCTTGATTAGTTGATTGCTGTTGTACCGAAGCCGGCTTGCTTGGAGGCTGTGCTGGAGCCGTCGGTGATGTCTGTCCTGCTGGCTGTGCGGTCGGAGGTGTTGCCGGTGTTGCAGGTGCCTTCGTCTGGTCCTTCGCGGGATCAACAAACGGATCAGGAATACCCAGTTCACCTTTGCCCACATTCGATTTCAAGATACGAACCATCTGGGCATAATGCTGCTGGTGGATGAATTTAGGAACCTCCTCAAATGGCAGTTCCAGCGCCACTCCCTTGAACTTGTTCTCTGATTTGGCAACCATGGCCACTGGCACGTCTTTCATGAACACTTCCGTCGCTGCCTTTCCGTTCATCTGATGCGAAATGATGATGTCCACACGGTCGAGCGCCTCCAGCTCCTGATCGAAGACGACATTGCCCGATTGAAAAACCGTAACAAGTCTGTTGTTTTGATCCCGGACAATATTAGCTGGTTTCATAATATTTTTCGTAATGATGTCCCCCTTCGACAAAGGAACAATCGTTACCTGATTTTTCAAACTAGCCTTATCCATCACGTACGAATCATCCGCAAACTTTTTGGGAATTTCCCTTACCGTCAATTGGTCCGGGTTTATCAGTGCACGAGACGGAATATCTGCATTTGCCTCGTATATTTCCACCATTTCTCCAAGCTGCGCATTAATTTCCTTGATTTTTTGCAGAAACAGAAAGCCCGCAATAGCAGCAAGCAAAAACGATAATACAAGAAAAATGATTGCCCTACGTTTTGATTCCAACATCCGATGATTCCCTCTCTTTTTCACAAAATCCATTCAAGTGTGTCATAATACGTCGATTTATTGCCAATATTAAGAAGATACAGCCTTATGAGAAAAAGACTAGTAATACATAACCATAACCAGCATAATACTCGTTCCACCTGCAACGAATGGCGCCAACGGTATCTCTCTTCCAAGTTTCATCCTGCCTGTCATTTTGGCTACGACCCACATCGGAAGTACACTGACTCCCGCGAGCAAATAGGTGAGCACGAGCACGACCAAGCCCGCTTGCCATCCAACTGCTGCTCCAACCAGAGCAAGCAGCTTAATATCTCCTCCGCCCATCTGCCCATTGCTGATCACCGCCATGATCAGTGAGATTCCCCCCAGCACAATAACGCCCATTGCATAGGTTAGCCACTTTTCTGGATGCAGGTACGCATGCAAAACGAGAAAATAAACGATTCCCGGAAGCGTCAGCCAGTCGTAAATGAGACGACTGCGTAGGTCGGTATACATAGCAACTGCCATTACGAAAAGAATGGGAATGATGACATACAAAGATAACAACATATGTCCTCCTTCCTGCTTTTTAGGAAAATTTCACCATTACAGACGGTGGATTTTGGCAGATTGTTGCATAAATACCCAATTTTTTTTGCAGGACGTTTTTCCTTTCCAAGCTCTCGAATCGTAGAATAAGCTGATGGAAGTATGTGAGGACAATGAAACAAGAGGTGGAGAAACATGCAGGAATATGTAGAACTGCGGCGTTTGCGACGTCACCTATGCAAAAACAGTAGAACTGTTGAAAAAACATCCCCAAGTGAAAAGTATGGTCACGTCCATTGAAAAAGCACCCTTTATCTCCGGTGAATTTCTCGTATTCACAGCTCCCACCATTTTGCTGTTTGCAGATGGAAAAGAAGTATTTCGGCAAGCGCGGTTTATCTCGTTTGACGAGTTGGAACGTGTTTTGAAGATAGCAATAGAGGCGACCTAGCCCCCAAAAATAAAAAGCATGCCGATTCCTACATTTCGTAGTCAATCGTCATGCTTTCATTTGCCTTAACTGATATAAACAACGGTTTGGTATATAATGACGATCCAAAACCAGACGACCGCAATTCCCGATGCGACGAGCCGGTAAAAGAGCATTGTGTTTCTTAATTGTTTCAACCGTTGAAAATATCTTGGACATATCAAAATTGTCAGAACCACGTTAAAAACAATCAGAAATATGTAAAGACCAAACGGCATTCTTCTCTCCTCCTTTTTAACCACTCCCTCCACCTACGCTTATGCCTGGAGGTCGGGATTCTTGGGTAGTCAACTCTACTGAAGTGAAATACGCCAAGCTATGCAAGACTCCCTTTCCATATCCTATTCATAATTTCATCGTAATTCGCTAAAAATTTCACATTTCCTTCCACTGTAAAGGTTTGGATAACCTCTCTATTGATGATAGAGTAGAGAGTATGGACACGGATACATCTTATCGTTTTGAAAAGGAGAGACAGTGTATGAGAGCCTTACTGGTAGACGACGAGCAGCTGTCATTGAAGCATCTACAACGTTTGCTAGAAAAAGATGTAAGTGGCGTTAAGGTAGTCGGAGCCTACACTAATCCTCTCGAAGCGATCGAACAAGCGATATCCCTTCAGCCAGATGTCGTATTTTTAGATATAAATATGCCGCGCATCAGTGGTTTGGAGATCGGCGAGCGTCTGCAAGGAATCGATAACTCCCCCGAGATCGTTTTTGTGACAGGGTACGACAAGTACGCCGTTGATGCTTTTGAGCTGTGCGCCCTCGATTACATCATGAAGCCCGTACAGCTTCAGCGCTTGCAAAAGACCATGGACCGCCTTCACGAGAGAATCAAGTCCGCGCAAGAAGAAGCCGCGCCCGTTAGAGTAGAATCAGTCGTTTCCATCCAATGCTTCAATAGTATATTGTTTCACCTGCCGAATCAGGAGCCGCAAGAGATCAAGTGGCGCACGAATAAAGCCCGTGAGCTCTTCGCGTATTTATTGCATCACCGTAACAAGATGATCGACAAGAACTCTCTCATCGAGCTGTTGTGGCCAGATTATGATGGAAGCAAAGGAGTCACTCAGCTTTATACGACGATTTACCTCATCCGGCAAACCTTGAAGCGCTATGGCCTCCAAACCATATCAATCAACAAAGGCAATTTGGAGGGGGGCTATAAGCTGACGATTGATTCGGCCACGATTGATGTAGAAGAATGGGAAAATCGCCTCAAACAATTACCCACTCTCTCGCTTGCCAGTATGGCAGAGCATGAACAAGTGCTCGCAGCGTATACAGGCGATTACTTCGGAGATTACGACTATTTGTGGGCAGAGTATGAGCGAGAACGACTCCGCAGAATGTGGTTACAGCTCGCCAAAACAATGAGCAGCTTTTATTTGGGACACGGGAGAATGCGAGAAGCGATCAACGTTAATCAACGCATCCAGCACCTACACCCCCTTGAAGAAGACAGCTACATGTTCCTGATGCAGTTGTATGCTTCCTTGGACGATCATGCGGCTGTAGAAGAGCAGTATCAGCTCTTGACCTCTCGTTGGGAGCTTGAGCTCGGCTCTGCTGCAAACGAACATATCACCTCGTGGTATCACATATGGAAGCAAGAGACAAAACAAAAGCAATGATACTCTCTCTCTATCTAGGGGGCACTTATGAAGATCAGAATTTGCGGCTTATACAGCGTACTTCTCGCCGCTTTTTGCATTCTCCCTTCTTCTGCCGCCGCATCCAGTTATGGAACGGCTACCTATTCGCCAAAGCAAATCCAAGACGTACTGCAAAACCCGTATATGGGACTGGCTCCCGATTCACGGACGAGTAATAATGAGCAAGAACACACCCTCGTCTATGCCAATCTTACCTGGAGGATGCTTGAGCCAGACAAAGGAGATTATGCTTTTGATGAGGTCGAAGATGCGATCCGGTTTGAAGAATGGACAGAAAAAGATGTGAAGTTCATCCTCCGTATCGTTATGGATCTTCCCCATAAAAAATCGGACATGGAGATACCGGATTGGCTATACAACGAGATCGGCGGGGACAATGACAACTTTGATGATGGCGAGTGGTATCGAAACGACTACGGCAAAGGCTATAGTCCCAACTACAGTAATCCATTGATCATCAAGTACCACAAACAGTTGATTGACGCTCTGGGAGAGCGCTACAAGGACGATCCCCGCATTGCTTTTATACAACTGGGAAGCGTCGGTCACTGGGGAGAATGGCACACCGATACGTCTATTCCTTTCCCTGCAACAGAAATCACGGATCAGTACGTACAGCCGTATCTGGAAAACTTCCCTGATTCCATGCTGCTGATGCGAAGACCACACCCAGTCGCCAAGGAGTACAACCTGGGGCTGTTTAACGACATGTTCGGCAACAAAAAAGATACGAGCAGCTATCTGAGCTGGATTGAAAAGGGCTATGTCTCCTGGCTGACCAAAGAAAAAATGCCTGCCATGCCCGACTTTTGGAAGTATGCGCCAAGCGGCGGAGAATTCTCTCCATCCGCCTCATTGACAAGCTATTTTACACGCTCCTCGATTACCGAGGTGATCTCGCAAGCCAAAGCTTCCCACATTAGCTGGCTTGGTCCGAATACTCCAGCCCAATTTGAACAAGACGGCGAGCAGCAACAATATTTGGATCGCTTTTTAAACACAATCGGCTATCGTTTCTCTATCACCAAAGAGACACATGCAAAAACAGTAGAGCCCGGAGACAATCTGATGGTAACAATGGATTGGCAAAATCGCGGTGTCGCTCCCTTTTACTTCCCGTGGATACTCGAACTGTCACTCGCGGATGAAAACGGAGAAATCGTGACCAAGACAAAGACGGACGAAGACATACGCAAATGGCTTCCCGGCAAGAAAACGGTTAAGCAAAGCTTGGAAATCCCGGATGATCTTCCAGAAGGAACATACACGCTATGTGTAGCGATCCTCGATCCTCATACCGACGAACCAGGCATCCAATTTGCCATGGAAGGAAAACGTTCAGACGGAAGATACACGCTGGGTACGGTCCAGGTACGAGACTGAATAATCAAAGAAAAATCCCTTCCTGACAGCCTCTAAAGGAGTCAGAAAGGGATTTTTTCGTACAGTCATTACGGTGCATAATCGCCATCGTAGCTTACCAACGATACGTTTTTCACACCTTCTATCTCTGAAATATCTTGGACAAATGCCGTATTATCTCCTTTTATTTTTACTTCCACAATCAATTCCACCATCTCTTTGTTGACTGTTTTTGATTTCAGAGAGTATTTCAGTTTGTTCAACTGATATTTGACTCCGTCATTGGCTTGATCGTGATAGTTAATAATGAGCAGATAAGCAACATCTTTCATTTGTCGTTTGGATAATACGACGATCACAGCGGCTACGACCAGTGATCCCAATACCGAAACAGGGTATACACCGGCTCCTGTCGCAATCCCTACCGAGATCGACCAAAACATGAAGACAATATCCAACGGGTCTTTGATGGCGGTACGGAACCGCACGATGCTCAACGCGCCGACCATCCCGAGAGAAAGCACGATATTCGTACTAATCGTCATGATAATCAGGCAAGTAAGCATGGCCATCGCTACCAATGTAATGTTAAAGGTGTGCGTATAGACGACGCCACGAAACGTTTTTTTGTAAATATAGTAGATAAACAAGCCTATCAATCCCGACAGCACCAGTCCTATGATGGTATCGATGATCGAAATGCTGGCGAATTGGTCTATTTTTAAGACACTTTTTTTGATGATATCTTGAAAATTAATAGTATTGGTAGTATCCATAGTTTGCCGACTTCTCCTCACGCTAAAGATTATAGTACTTTTTGGTCTCCTCTCTGCAAATGACATATTTGGAGATAGCCGATCGCTGATTACTCAAGTTTTGTAGCAAATGTCTAATATTGAATGGCAGGAATTGATCGTACTTCACTTCCATGATCATCATGGGCTGGTGAATGGCTCTGACCATCATAATGTTTTCGTCAAAAATATCGAGTGAATTGACGTTTGCCTTCAAATACTTATCAAACGTAATCCTGACATTACCTTCTCGCACCAAATACGCCTCTCGTACGTAATCCGTTATGACACGTGGCCGAAACAGATGGTTTTTGCACGACAAGTAAAAATCCCTCAGCACAGCGCTTTCCGTCTCTCGCAGAAAATCAACATCGCCTGCCAAAATCAGTTCATACTCATCTCGCGTGATCGACGCTGATTCCTTGCAAATGTATCCGCCGAACTTGCTCTTTCGCTCCATCTTGATGACCGCATCACTTTTGTTGTAGATACGAATGCGATATTTTTTTCTTTGAAAAACTCCGTAGTTTTTTTCATAGAGAGCCGTGTCGTGATAGTCATCAAAGTACAAGCTGCGAATATGATACCCTTCCTCACTCACAGAATAGGGGTCAGGAGTCGCGATCAGACGCAATTTCTGCCGGAGCGGCTCGTAATTACTCAGCCGAAGATAATACTTCAATTCATGCCGTAATCGCTTGTTGCCGAGCTGGATGCCAGTACTCTGGATTCCTTTCATTTCAACACGAACTCCTTCACCCCATGATAAAACGCATCCTCGTACTCTACCCTGTCAAATGCGGTCTGTGCATTCCCTTTGCTGTCCCGAACAATCACCCGCCAGAAAAAGCGGCCTTTACCCGGATCTTTGATAGCGTATTGAACCCCTTTAATCCCCTTCGCCTGCGCATGTATCTTCGTAAACGCAGGGTCATAGCTAACGGCAAAGTCGTAGGTCAGATCGTCGCCTTGCAGGTCATAGGAATGATCCCAAGCAAATACGAGCTTGTCTCCTTCTTTTCGTGGCTCTCCCATAAAAAATGGCATGGGATGCTCTTGGCGTTCATAGTACACCTTTTTGTTGCGCGCAGGCTCACCAGAGATAAGGGCGTACTCGTTATGAAAATAGGAGACATCTAGTGGCAAATTGTATAAATCCGGCTGTTGCAGTACGTATTTGCTCACAATCGGATAATAGCTCTGCAAGTATTTTTCCGTTTGCTCCTTCGTGATGATTTTGCTGAGCTCCTCTACCTTTTTGTTTAGACTCTTGATATTTTCCGGATCTTTAAAAATCCGGCGATGCAATCTCGATACCCAGTAGTCGGAAATCCCTAGCTGCCATTCACCTATCCCGTCTTCCGGGCTTCTCTTGATCTCTTCCTCAAAATACCCCCACGTTCCATCGTAGTCCCACGGGAGGAAATACCACTTGTTAGAATTACTCGGGCTGTACAAGTAAAAATTGTGCGAGGCCGCATCATGATTCCCCATCAACAAATTAGAGGCCAGCCATGTGTAGTAGTTCTCCCGATCAATATGCTTGTCCAAAAAGTCTTGGGTATGGATCGCAGGATTGTGGAGATCATCCAGCATGGCAATGAGCTTTTCATGGTTTTCACTGCCTTTGATCTCCAAAATCTTATCGAAGGCTTTCTTGTCATAAGTAGGATCAGTGGCTAGCTTGATTATGTCCTTTTCACGATGGAACTCGAAATCAATCGCCTTATACAGATTCCCATTCCGATCCAATCCGTGAGCCTGCAAGAATGTTTTATTCGGCTGTTCAATTTGAGTAAACAAACCGTAATCAACAAAATCCTTATCTGGATTTTTTTTGGTCAAATCCTTGATTTTTACTTGTACGAATTGTGTTCGCAAACTGGTCATATTCGGGATTTGCTCGAAATAATCAAAACTCAGCTTCTGACGAACACGCGTCATGTCGGACTTATGCTTGCTTAAGTTGATGTTGCGCTGTTCCCGCCAGTATCCGGCGCTTTTGAACAAACGAATCTTGTACGATTTCTGTTCGGCTTTTCTGCTCGATTCCCCACGCAGTTCAATCGTTCCGTTCGCTCTCGTTTCTCCAAAACCAAAGTAGCCTTGTGCGGGCCCCTCCGCCGTTCCTTCCTGCATGATGACCTTTGCTTTCAAATCTTCTCCTTTTTCGTTTCGTCCATGGGGAGCAAGATTGATTTGTGAAAAGGTTGTCGTCTCTAGCTTGGAATTTTCTTCGTTGACCACTGTCACATATAAATGAACGATGCTCCCATCCACGTCCTGGTCGTAAACGCTCCTGTTCTCAACCAGACCCTCGCTCATTTGCTGGGTTGGCGCCACCTGACTCGCTCTTGGTGCTTTGTCTGGCACTGACTGTTCGGTAACATCCTGTGTACAACCAGTCAAGACAATCCCTACTGCTACAAGCAGGCTCAGTATGAATCGCTTTTTCTTCACCCTAAGTCCTCCCAATCCATAAGTACGCGTCTATTGCATTCTCTTTCCTTTCACAAATAGTGGCTGTAGGCAGTACGTGTAATAATCGATATTTTTCAAGTAATAGATGAGCCTGCCGAGAGCAGCTACCGCCGAAAGAAAAGAGGCGATGAAAAATGAGAATCCGTAGTTCTGAAGGGGCAACATCGCGCTGGTAATGACAACCGTACTCACGAGAAAGATTGTCGTCACCACAAAGGCTCCCTTCCGATCGTCAAAATAGAGCAGCATCAGGACAATCACGAACATAACCGCGTATAAATATCCTGCGATAACCAATATGTTGTACCGCTCAATCTGCTCCGACGAAAAACCGATATGCGGGAGCAGAGTAATTCCCAGTGCCAATGCGACTAAGGAAAAGAATAGTTGAACCTCCATCATGAAGCTGATCTCTTGCATCAGCGTTTGAACCATATCTGTTTTTGCCCGTTTGATATCCTGCACCGAGCCCGTTCCCAATATCGTGCCGTAATACGTGCGGTATTTCTCGTAAAAAGCCGTCTCGACGGATACGACAAACATGACCATCGTAGGCAGGATGCTCAGGGAAGCGTAGAATGCAGGCACGTCATAAAAAGGCGCAATCACGTATGTATTCGCAACGACCTCCTGCAGCGGGCTTGCTAGCCAATAAATAAAATGGTGCACATAAAAACCGAGAGAGCAAAAAAGACCCACACACAACAGACTCGGGTATTTTTTCACATACTTCAAAAAATCAAAGTAGTTCCTCTCCCACTTCGGGAAATAGCTCTCCAGATGAACCATCGACAGGACGATCATGATAAAAAAGCCAAGATCCAAAGAAATCAGCATCGCGATTCCTTTTTCCACTTCAGTCAGATTCAACAGAAGAAACGCAGCCAGAAGCGTAACGGCCACAGCTGCCAAATATCCCCGAATAATGCGCATGTAATCCTTCAAGGCAGACAAATAGGCCGATTGCAGCCAAACCACGATCAGTTCTACAAAAAGCAGATAGGCGACAAGCTTAAAGCCTGACGGCAAAGGAGCAATCCAGTAAAAAACACCTCCGAGAATTCCCCCCAAGCCAAGGCAAACTGCTATGACGCCATATAATGAAGCAATGATGTCGTTATACTCTTGCAAGTAGATTTTGTCTGCGATATAGCGAGAAATGACCATCGAAAAGCCACATGTGATTAAGAGCGAAAACACAAAAGCATAAACGACGGCAGCTAAAAATGACATACGCTCCAAATAGCTGACATTCATTTGAAGAAGGATTTGCTGTAGAACCGTGATCATGACCATACAAATCAGCATTGGTCCGACTGTTACCAGTGAAGAAAATGCATACGCCTTCACACTGGACAAATACCCTTTATTCCGAAACATTTTCTTCAACTCAAAGCCAATGCCCGCCATGTTTCCTTACACCTCGTATTTCCGATACAGATTCCGGTATCCCGCCAAGAATTTCTCATGCGTATATAATGCTGAAACTCGTTGGAAGCCACTTTTCCCCATCCGCCTTCGCAACGGCTCGTTATGACACAATGTCGTTATCGCTTGAGCGATTTGGGTAAAATGCATGACCGGTACCGTTATTCCTGCATTACCATAATTGTCTCCATTGCCGTACAACAACTCCCTGCAACTCCCCACGTCAGTCGTCACGAAGGGCTTGCTGCATGCCATCCCCTCCAAAATAACGAGCGGTTGCCCTTCACTAATGCTGGTCAGAACAAGCATGTCCATTTGTCCGAGAAACTCTTTCACATTGACCGCACCCGTAAACGTAATGTCCTCCAGCTGCAGGCTGTCGACCAATTGCAGACACTCTGTGTAATACTCTTCGTCTTCATCCGTTGGGCCCATGATGACAAAGCGCGCCTGTGGAACTTGCTCTTTGACGAGCCCAAAGCTTTGCAGCATCGTTTTAATATCCTTAATCGGCACCACGCGGACCACCGCTCCAACGGTAATCGTATCGGTCTGTTCTTTCTTCACGGCAATGTCGATATAATCACCCACTTTTACACCGTTAGGAATTACCGATACTTTGGAAGGGTCACAGCCGAGCTCGATCTGTATTTCCTTGTTTCTCTCAAACAACGTGATCACCTCATCCGCATAGGAGTAGGCGCAAGCCGAGAGATTATGAAAATAGTCGATCCAAATATCTTTAAAGTGACCCTTGATCCAGTTTGCCTTAATAATTTCTTCTTCCCGCTCGCGGGTATAGATTCCGTGCTCCGTCAGCAAAAAGGGCTTTTCATGCAAGTACTTCCCCAAGCTCCCTGCTATACCGCCATAGCCCGTACAAACACTGTGATACAAGTCTGCTTGCGGCATGCCGTTTTGAATCACGAGACAAAGCGGCAGTACCATCGAGCGAATCATCCAAATCATTTCGGTAAATGGAATTTGCGGGTATTTTTGCTCACAAAGCCGCTGGATTACCTCAAAAAAGTCCTTGCTGGTAAGTAACTCAGCCACAGCTGGCATCTTGTTTCCCGATAACACGGAAAAGAGAGAGCGCCAGTCTCCCTTGCTGCCGTCGAGCAAGGAAAGCAATGCTTGCTGTTCGTCTTCAGTCAGACCCAGGCGCTTTCCGGGTGTTGCCTCTTCGTTCAGATAGGTATCCAGAAACACCTCTTTGATTTCCACGACATTTCCGGGCAGCTGGTAAACATATTTCCCTCTGTTTTTCTCTTGCGCACCAATCGCATAAATGATGAATTCATGCTCTGGCATACTCGTGATCAAGGAATGAATCCAGCTAGAGACGCCCCCTGTGATATAAGGGTATGATCCTTCGGCAATCAAACAAATTTTCATCGCTTACTCTTCCAGTCCTATTTGAAATTTTGCGCCAGTTGCATGTACGAGATAGACGCCTTCATCGATTTTTTCAACGGTACAATTCTTTAGGTCCGTCATCCTTTTGTCTGTTCGCAAGATGTAATACATTTCTTTAGAAAAATGATTCATGTATCCTGTTATTCGATTATCCGTATGCTCGATATACACATCCGTCTGCAAATAGCTCCTCAGGCTTGCTGCTGCCTCGGAAGCAGTCTGGCTGCGCAACCATCGATACTGTTGATACACCTCTTCCATCATAAATTGAAATTCCTTCGACAGTTCCTGCCACGGTTTGTTACCGCTTCGATCCTTGTCCAAAATATCGTCTGGATGGACAAAGTGGGAAAAAACGCCAATCGATGTGATCGCATTTGTCATGTACCAATCATGAATGTCTGTGCGGCTATATCCAGAGGTAATTCGCGGCAGCTCAACGATGCCATCGTCTGCCACGGAAAACTCTTGAATATACTCGTGTGTGCTGTCAGATTCCGCATACAAGGAGGCAATTACCTTTATATCAGGGAATGCCTTTTTCAACGCTCGACGTCCTTCCTCTCCCATTACGTTGGAAGGCGGGACATACACCTGAATGTCATACGACGAGAAAACCTTCTTGATATACTTGTCCAATTCCAGAAGTGACTCTGCCATACTTTCCTCATTGGGCCAAGCATTATATTGGTAATGGCTGGCTATCGCTTGATCGGTCACCAGTGATTGATGATTGTATCCGTGAATGCCCAGTTCGCCTCTAACTTTCAACAAATCCCTGCCATACGTAATCAAGTTGTTCGAACTCGTCCCTTCCTCATCAGTAAAGGGAGCGACAACTCGGTCGTTATAGGTTTTGATAAAGGCTCCCGTGTAGGTCAGATCGTTATCGGCAGCGAGCTTGATCATGTCAGGCCACCAAATATCCCGGAAGAAGCTGGGTATATCTTTGCGGTATTCTTGATAAATACTTGGCTCGATTCCCCGGCGAAAAGGAGCAGGAAAATCGTCAATGTACGTGATTTTCATATTAAAAATGGGATACATGAAATCTTCATTCAGTACGCTTATGCTTCCAGCAATCAAGCCTCTGTTCATCGCAGATTGCAGATTCGTCGCGTTATAGACCATGACCTTGCCCTGTCCATACTCGGTCTCCCATAGCAACGGCATCCCGTCGGCAGATTCAGCGTGAACCTTCGTCCTTCTATCCAGCTCTACGGGGATGGAAGAGTTATTGATAGACTCTGCTGCAATCTTTGCATCCTGCCCATGGATCAAGAGATTCGATGTCATCTGAATGCCGTTCGTCACGATAGGGATGTTCATGGAATTGATGCCAAGCTTTCGGTATATGCGATACAAGCTGTCATTGTATTCAGGCATACGCGAAAAGAACATGTTTCCACCGTTGTGCGCATATTGCATCATCTCATCCAGATTGGCAATTCTGCTGAGATTTTCTACCGTCACGATCACTGTCATGTATTTCGGGTCAAGCCGGGTCAATTGCTGCGCATCTGCAAGGTCGTACTCTTTCTTCATATAGCGCAACACTTGCTCAACGTTTTTCGCAATTTCCTTGCTGCTTTCATCCGTTGAATCGACAACGATGAGAAACCTCTCTCTCGCAAGCTGGCTGATCTCCTCTTGGCTGATTGCATTTTCCTTAGGCTCGTTACTCCGTTCACTCGCCCCCCCTGATGAATGATTGCCCACTTGAAGGATGAACTGAGAGCGTGTCGTTTCGATGGTGATCCCCAGAATCGCCACAAAGATCAGGATGATATAGATGTTTTTTTTCACAGGAATATTATTGGACCCCGCCCTGCTTCGTTCTCTGTCCTTTTCCCTGTCTCTTTTCCTTCTCCTACTCCTTGTCATTCTCATTTTGTATCGCTCATCTCTTTCGAATTCGAACCTGTTTGGTGTGCAGCAGCGACTTCCTGCCAAGTATTGTCTTGATCAATGTCGTCCCATTGCTGAGTACTCTTGTCTTGCTCATCGTTTTCCAGCGTGTTCCAATAACGGATCATCATCAGAGTAGAATGAGAGATTTTGACAGATGAGCTTTTTAACCGCTCCAATTCTGCCATAAATCCTGCATGATCTCTCATCGTAAAAAGGCGCTTTAGCTCCATAACATATGGTTGTTCACTTTCTGGATGAAAGCGACGAAACATCTGACAGTATTGTGCAGCCTTGTCATACGATCGGTTAGCCAATTCACAATTGATCTTGTCCACAAAATAGCCTTCTTCATCCTGATAAATATCCAGTAAAGATTCCAGCACAAAGGAATAGGTGTAGCTGTATTTCACATTGGTTCGCTGATCAATGAGTGAACTGTCCATGTACTTCTTCAAAACCTGTGCGTACGCTCGCAAAACCTCAAGATCCTGCTTGTTTTCCTCGTATTTCACAGATAAATCTTGCAGCTGCAGCTGAAGATTGCGCCGCATTTCCGTTAAAGCTGCGGCAGCGTAGTGAACTGTTTCCGAATCCTCGTTTTGCAAGGCTGTCTCCAATGTGCCTATCTGCCAAATCGTCTGCTCTTTCAATACATCGATCAGCATCTTCCGTCGAGTGCTGGTGTCATTCAGGAACAGAATGTCCTCAACGGGCACAATGTTCATTTCCTTTTCCATGTCCGCTCTTCGAAAAATATTCGATCCTTCGGCAAGTTTAAGCAAATCACTCTCTAGCATCAGTTCATTCACATTCTTCTTCGCTGTTCGTTTGTACACATCAGTAATCCCCAATAACAGAAGACCAAAAATGGGAAGAAAGCCAGCAATAAGCATTCGCATAATAAGCACCTGCTTGTTATTGCCGCGACTTTGCATCCAACTGTAACCAACAGACACCAAGACATGGAGGAGGAATAGATTAAGCATAGGCGCCATCCTTGAGAGAGAAGCGATCCTGGTCTTTTTCCTGCACAATTCTCGATGCAATGCCGAGTCTACCAAGCCTGTCAATCACGATATTGGCTTCTTGCTCGTTGGAATTTGAGAGAATGATATAAACGTCTCCTGTTTCGTCCATTCCCATATAATCTGCTTCGCGAAGAGAGGTGGCGATATAGGTAGAGAGCGTATGATGATCCATTTGCGCAGAATCCACTGCCAAGAGTGTAAAGTCCGTGTTCAACTGTTGCTTAGCGTCCCTTTTGTTCTTCAGCATAGCTGCAAAGTAAGCTGGAATCAGAATGGAGGTCTCTTCAAGGTAGCGATCCTTTTGTGTGGAGTTTAAGAAACGAAGCGAACGAGATAATGCGGAAGAGATCAATTGAACCGCGACTTGGAAGAGGTTTTGGGTGTACATCGTAAAATTTTCAAATCCGAGCTGTTGCAACGTTACGACCGCAACCATTTTACCATTGTCAAAAATAGGGGCAGCCATAAGAGGCATATCGTGGCGTAGCTCTTTATTCACCATGATCTTCTTCGTTGTCATTAATTCAGTAAGGTAAGCATGCTCACTCATTTTCAACGAGCGTGGGAGATCAAAGCCAGCCTTGTTCGATTTAGCCATCAATCTCAAAAAAGAGCCACTTTGGTTCATCGTATAGATCGCAATCTCGTTGGACTTCATAATTCTTTCCAGCACCCTGACAGATTTCTGCAATACACGTTCAGGCTCAAGACTGTCCAGTTCTTTGGTAATGTTGTAGATTTTTCCGAAGCTGTCTTCCGAATTCACGATCTGTTGCTGCAATTCTTGCTTTACCATCAGTACATCGTTGTAAATGTCTTTTAAAAAGTCATATTTTTCTTCCAGCGCTTGCTTTTGCAGCTCCTTGGACAGAACATCCCTGTTTCGTTTGTCGATCGAATAACCTACGGCAATTCCGATAATAAAATAGACTGCGACATGGAACAAAACATTGGCATCATACAAAAGCGAAACGACATCACGCCCGTTATGTAGGCTTTCTCCGATGAAAAGTCCACAAGCCAAGATGACAGACAGGATGGATTGCTTCGTTCCGTAAATAGCACCAATCAACACGATGTAAATCAGCTTCAGATCAAATACGCCGCTGTTAACCGTGCTAAGCGTGGCGAAAATCACGAAAAAAAAAGCAAGAACGTTCTCGATATATGGCCTCGCATCCCACGAGCGGAGCCAACTGATCGATATTTTCGTTTCGCTCTCCTGCTCCTGTTCTTTGTCGGCAATAGTCGTTTGATACCACTGTGCCGTTTTTTTCAGCCCCTCCGCTAAAGAATACATCGGGATCCAGTCTAGTCTTCTCTTCGCTCGCGTATTGTCCAAAACTGACTTATCAACATCTCCTGGGCGTTTAACCGCTCGCAAGATGCCCTTCAGCTCCTGATTCTCCCCCAGAATGTCAATGAGTTCATTAATACTACTTTCCTGATTGGTGGACAAATTCATCACACCCTGATAATCCGCGGTCACCGAACGAAAAATAGCATCAGCCACATCTTCTACATAAATAAAATCTCTCGTTTGCGTTCCATCCCCGTGCAAGACAATTTCATTCCCATGATTGATCTGATTTAAAAAGGAAGAGATAACTCCACCTTCCCCTACTGCACTTTGTCTGGGACCATATACATTTGCCAAACGGAAAGCAACTGTTTGTAACCCGTACATTTCCTTCCATTTGCTGCAATACACTTCTCCGATGTACTTATTGATTCCATAGACAGATACCGGATCACACGCTGTCTCTTCGGATAACGGCGTATTTTCATTCATGCCGTAGACAGCGGCTGATGACGCAAAAATGAATTTGGATACGCCATATGTGCTAGATAGCTTCAGCATATTTACGAGCCCGAGTACATTCGATTTCGAGTCCAGCAAGGGGTCTTCCATAGATGCAGCAACACTCACCTGAGCTGCCAAATGTACGACGACATCGAACTTGTTGCTTTTGAATACTTCATCGCATTTCTTATCCGCTATATCCAGTGAGTATGCCTTATGCGGAAATGTGACGTTTCGCCGACTGCCTGTACTAAGATCATCGAGGATGAATACTTTATAGCCTTCCTTATAAAATCTCTCTGCGACAAAAGAACCGATGAACCCATAGCCACCTGTGACCAAAACTTTCATACTACCACCTCAGCTATTTGTTTCGCCTGTCTATCCCCACGACTAACATCCACCCCTATACCCAACACATGCTGGACAGCCCATTCAATTCGCTCCAGCTGCAAGGGCTTCGCTATGAAATCCCGCGCACCTGCCTGAATCGCCTTGATGACGGTATCGCGTCTTGCAACTGCTGAGCAAATAATGATCTTGGCATCCTTGTCCAACTCCATGATTTTGCGGGAGGCAGTCAAACCGTTCATACCGGGCATGGTGATATCCATTATGACAAGTGATGGCTTGTACAAGCAGTAATTTCTAACAGCCGCCTCTCCCGAATCAGCTTCCGCAACGACATGTAGTCCTATCGACTCAAACATGTTGCGCAGCACATGTCTCGTAAACGCTGTATCATCAACAATCAGAATGCTATTCATCCAAAACGCTGTCTCCCATTCTTATCCTCTATATCTTTTGGATTATTTTATTATAGTGATATATTCCTATCCTTACTACTAATCACAGCTACTTCTTCTTAAACTGTCATTTTTCATAGGCACAAAGCCCCCTGACCTATTGCTTTATTTATTCTACTAGGAGCATCTCAACAATTTCTGAACAAAAGACAAAAAAGAACAGGGACAGTTACCGTTACGGCAGCTTATCCCTGTTCTTCTTAGCTGTTCAGTTGATTTTTCCACTATCCTTATTTTCGCAACTTCTCTTTTTTCAACAAGCGAATAAAGATCACCAGTACAATCAGGAATAACGCCACAATTACTCCGATTAACCAGAGCGGGATATTGCTCACTACCCCGTTTATCCCTTTTGTCTGTTTCTCTTCGTGGTCTTCGAGCTGAATAGTGAAAACCTCGTTCGATTTGCTCATCACGACAATTTGCCCATCTTCGTTGGAATTCTTCATATAGTGAAGCAGATCAGCATGAAGGAAGGCTCCCTGACCAGCACTACTCTCGTCTGCGGATTGGAAGACACTCAACGTCCGCTCTTGATTCCAGATCGAGGGCTGGACCCAGGCCACATAACGGCTCGTCTCGTTGATTACGTGGTATTGGTTCAACTGCTTGATCTCATTTATCAAAAGCTGTCCCTGCACCTTCTGAAAACTCGGGTACTGCTGAATATCCCCCATCGCAACCACATTGTAGGAGGCGATCTCTTGCAAAGCCTTCTCGTTCAGAGGCTCCTGGAAAATGACGAAGGAGCTCCCCTTCCGATTGCTTACCTCCGACAGCATGTCATTCATCAGCATCGAGAACTGCGACAAATATTCACCTGTCCATTTTTCCGGCAGCAGGAAGGCGGTGTCCTTTAATCCTGCATCCTGCACAAAAGGAGCAGGCCAGTACCGGAAGCTGCGCTGTGCAGGTACCTCGTGCGGCACGTTCAAGCTACTTTCTTTATCCACAAAAACCCAGCGTCCCTTGTTGTTCTCAGGCGCACACGCATCACCCTTCAGGTCCATCGAAGCCGAGAAAGCGACTGTCAGAGTATGATTTGCCTCTTTGATGACAGATTGTGAAATGGGAATGCTCACTTGGTAGTTATCGTTATCGTCCACTGCTTTCAACTGCTGGAGCATGACCGTATAAGGTACGCCATTTATCGTTACAGTCAACTGGTGCTGCGGCTTATCTTCCCCTTCGTACTTCTGCATGAGCAATGGGGAAATCTTCAGTTTCAAATCAAGCGTGACGTCCCCGGTAATCTTCCAATGAGACGGAATTTTCATAGTCACCTGCTGTGTACGACTGTTTCCGTGCTCCAGCATAACATGCGAATGTCCGCCTGAAGCCAAAGAGAGAGAAATCGGACTTTGCTCTGTTGCCTGTACACTGGGGACCTGCTTGACAGCAAGTTGATTCCCCGCCAGCTGCTTGTTCATATCCTTATCTGTCAGCAGGTGAATCGTCTCGGCAAAGCTTGTCTCCTTGCCTCTCGATACCAAGAGCAAGAGCTTGGCTTCAGCAGATTGATTCACTCTCATCTGGTAGTAATCGAGCCCCAGCTTTTGTTCCCTGGTCGCAATCCCCTGTTCAGCAGCCAGTGTTTTGAGCGGGCCAGTCCACCCTTCCGGATTGCCGATCGCGATGACGTGTCCCAATTCTCCCTTTGCTTTCCACTCACTCTCTGTCATGATCGGGATCGGGCGTTTGGTAGCTGTCTGGGCAGACAAGGACGTAGCTACTTTCAGCGCGGCTGCCACCACATCTTGATCTGCGGCATCAGGAACGACGATCTTGGTAAACACTTCAGTCGAATTGCCTGGCTCCACGAACGGCACCGGGTACTCCCTCAACAGATCGGCAGACGAGGTTATGGCCTGCGTATCCAGAAAAGCAAAGGAGCTTTTGTCGATTTTTACCCAGTTCGCAGGATCATTCTGATCGTCGCAAATGTTGTCGGTGAGCAGGCTATGTTTGGTGATGGTAATCTTGTGGAAGCCGAGTGCCGTCTCGTCCGCTCCCAACGGTATTCTGATTTTCCCTTGCTGGGCAGTCTCCTTGGTTAAAAACACGCTTTTCAACGGCTTGTCGTCGACGCTTACCGTCAAGGTGGAACGTGTGCCGTTCAGCAGCTCGGAGTGACTGAATGAGATTTCCAGATAGTTGTTGCTACCGATAGTTGCCCGCGGAACACTGTAAAAGTAATCAAAGGACTCGTTTACTCCACCCAGTGTGACCGGTTCACTCGTAAACCGCAAAACGGTTCCTGGTGTCTTGTCGAGTCCATTGGATGCGTACGTCGTTTTTGCTTGATTGGCCAGGCTTGAAAAGGTAAACACCGCAGGGCGCATCGCCTTTCCCGATGGCGCAGTTGCCCCAGCTTGTGTCGGTGCTGCTGTGCCTTCGGCGTATATCGTGCTCACTCCTTGCCCAAAAAGGAGGGCGGTTACGGTCAATAGCGCAAACGCCGGTTTCCAATTGCTTTTCTTCATGTTTTACACCTGTCTTTCTGCTGGCGGTGCGGACTTCTTATTTGCCGCGAAACGCTCTGTCTTATACCATTTAAGGTCTTGTCGAAATACAACCCGCTTGAACTCCAGGTACAAGGCGTAGACCACCAGCACGATCCAGAGCTGCGAGTAAGTAAAATACATCAACAATACAATCAGGAAGTTTTTTACATTCAATTCAGTCCGCTCAATACTAAGTGCGATCATGACTTCAGTGACGTACAGGAAGTAAGCCAAAATCCAGAGAATCATGGCGACAATGCCTACCTGCAATTGCAAATCGACGAACATATTCGTCACAAACAGTACATCCGATACGATCACACCCATAAAGAACAGGAAATAAGTGAAGAAGAAGTAGATCAAATCAAACATGATGCTTTTCTTGCGCAGAGAGAAGATTCTCCACATGAACTTCAGCACGACGTACTGATTCCCTCGCGCCCATCGCGTTCTCTGCTTCCACCACACCTTCCAGTTCTCGGGCTCCTGCTCCCACGTGATCGCCGCCGGGAAGAAACGGATGTAGTAGCCTTCATTGTAGACCCGGATCGTCAGCTCGGTGTCTTCCGCGAGAGCTTTTTCATCCCAGCCACCCAGTTCCTCAACCAAGCTGCGGCGAATGGCGAAGTTGGTCCCCGGAATCGTCGTCACCCGGAACCAGAAAAATCGTCCTGCCTGTGCCATCCATTGAAAGCAGATCGTCTCGATGTTGATAAAACGTGTAAGCAAATTCGTGGCGGCGTTCACCACCCTGAACTTGCCGACAACAGCCCCCGCCTTTGGATCGTTTAACAGCGCCAGAACGAGATAATAAACAGCTTTACGCTCCGGTGTATTATCAGCGTCATAGACCACGATGACTTCTCCTGTGGAATGAGCCAAGCCCTGGTTGAGCGCACCCGATTTTCCTTTTCCGGCATGAGGAAGCTTGGTGTGAACCACCTTCACGTACGGGTATTTGCTGGCGTATTCATCAGCGATTTCACCCGTGCGATCACGCGAGTTGTCATTGATGACGACAATCTCCAGCTTGTCTTTCGGATAATCCAATCTCAGCATCGCCTTGATGGTCCGTTCGATGACGACTTCCTCATTGTGAGCGGGGATCAGAACGCTTACCTTTGGCAGCGGCTGCTGATTTTTTTCCCACTCTGGAATGGGTCGTCTATATCGCAGGTAGTGAAAATACCCTCCCTGCATCAAGAACATATGGTACAGCAGCATAATCCAGATGACAGACAGGGAGAGATAAAATAGAGTGTTAGCCATCGAGATCACGCTCCATAAATAGTTGTTTGCGCAGGTTAGCCCGATTGCGCCACGTATACAGCATAAACAGCATCACCATGACAGACACAAGTCCGGCAATGCCCCACAGTACGAGCTGTACCCAACCATTTTCGCCCAGGAAAGCCTGAAGATCTTGGTAAATATCCGAAGCCTTCAACGTTGAACGCTGCTCGTTTAAAGACTCGGTGAGGATAGCTGGCTCACTGGTTTCTTGACCGCTATCTATGCTGATTTCCTGTCCGCTCAGCCCGCGGACGTCTATCCACTTCACATCAGGCAGGGTCTCCACGTAGGCAATCATTTCTTTTAATGGATCTACTCCTAAATAGGGATGAAAAAACATGCTGACCATGCCATCGCGTACAAAGCTGACCTCTCTGTATTTGTCCTTGATATCCTGCATCGGGGTAGAAGAGACAGGATCGTAATACCCCACTGTTTCCGGCAGGAGGGTCATTCCGTGCAAAAAGGCCGGCTTCGACACGAAAGGAGGTGCTCCCATGTGTACCCAGTCCCTGTCATTAAACTGAAGCTGGCCAAGGACATAAGGAAAGTAGCGAGCCATGACCTCGTACCCTTTTTGGCTCATCGTGTAGTGAGGAGCCTCAAAAGCGACGGGAGCCAGACCCAGCTCGGTCAGTTCCTTGATTCCTGTCTCCATGCGTGACTGTATATAATGCTCTTCATATTCTTTCAGCGACTGCTGATAAGCCTCATACTCGGCCTGAGATGCGAACGCATGCCTTTTCTTCAAGGGAGTCTCGTCTTCCGGAGCTTTGGAGACTGGCGTGTTGTTCTCGATGTCCCAAAACTCCGACCCTTCCCCTGTTTCCGAATTCCGATAGTGGTGCATGTACCCGTGCAGTACGATGCTTGCTCCTCTTTTTTGCAATTCCCGCAGCACCTTGAGCATCTCCGGCCGATCCTTCATATGGACAATCTGCTTCGTCTCGGAGTTTTCGTACACCGGGATAAGCGCAATGACGAAAGGAATCCCCTTGTCTGCCAAATAACTCCCCGCCTCCCAGACCAGCTTCGGATCAGAATGGGGGTGTACGTCCTCCAGACGGATCAACGCGTAACGCCCCTGGTCATGCGGCTGCTTGAAAACCTCGTGCAGTGCTTCTGCCACGAAGAGGGAGAAGGGCGAAGTGAAATTGGAGCTGGCAAAATACGCTGTCTTTCCGTGCTGAACCATCAGGGGATATGTATACATCCCCTTCCAGCCCTCAAGCAGAACATCGCCTTGAGACAGCGAGATATGCTCCACCAAATAGTTGTCATTCAGCAGGACTTGGTCGACACCCTGCGGCTTGGATACCTTCTGGATATCCACCTGTCCGTTCACCTGGAAAAAGGAAAACCGCTCTCCCAACTGCTCCACGTTTTCACCCAGGGCAAGCCAGGTGCCCTGAAAGCGCTGCATGATTTGCCTCGAAGAACTGCTCAATTCTTTCGAGATGCTACCGTAATAGACGAGATGTGTGACCCCATCCAAATCTCGCGCAGTCAATACCTCGTCCGCCACATAGGTGAGCCTTGCGCTGTAATGTCCCAGCACCAGATCAAGCATGCGCACTTCATCCGTCAAGTCCCCGTCCTGCGTCGAGTAGACGATCAGTACCTCTGGCTCCTGTCCCAGCCCCTCCGCAGCGTACAGTTTATCCCCTGTTCCTGCCAGCAGCAAGAGCACCGCAAGCAAAGACACGACTATGCGGCACCGATTATTGAATGTATTGTTCCAGCTCTTGTTTGGCACGTTGCACCATCTCCAAATGGTCACTTACATCTTCAGCGTAATGACTGATTCCAAACCCGATCGTCAGTGTGACCTGCTTTTTGTCGTTTTCTAGATTGTGGACGGATAGGAGCTTTTCGATCTTCTTGACGACTACTTCAGCCCCTTCTTCATGGCTGTTGCTCAAAATAACAGCGAAAGTTCCTGAGCCTTGCTCCCCACGGTCGAGACGAAACTTGCGGTCTGTCAATCGCGTGTTGTTGCGTATAAGGGATGAGAGAGAGCTGAGCAGATAATCTCCCTCCTTGGGGCCGTACAAGCGATAGAAGGAATCCAGATACAGGACTTCAATAAGCATTAGCGAAAAAGGGATGCCTGTCCGGCGAGAGCGGCTACATTCTTCTTCCAAATCAAAGAGCAGTCGCTTCTCATTTGAAAAACCCGTCACTTCGTCGATCGTCACCAGCTCGTCAAACTTCCCAACCATCTCTTGATGCTCGGCCACCGTCTGACTGACCAAGCGATGGATCAAGCCTGTCAGAACGGCAGCGCCGAGAAAGAGTCCCATCCAGACGACGATGCCAGAGAAGGAAAAGGAAATCGTCCAGCTGGCAAACATGCCCCAAATCAACAGACTGCCAAAGGCGAACAAGCTGATCAGGGCGAGCCCCAGACTAGTCAACAACCCAAAAATGATACCTGTCAGGCTAATGACCAGTGTCCAGCCCAACAGCAAGGATGAGATCAGCGGTAGAGCAGGCATTCCCACCGCGAACAGGGCGAGCAGAATAATGAAAAGCAAAAACAATACTTGGTAACTGATAAATTTGCCGTTTTTACTGAAGCGTTCCCTCATTAAACAGCCTCCTTTCTGCGAGCAGTGGAAGCAGATTGTCAAACGAATGCGTGTCCAACTGACTCATGTCCATGTAACCGCCATAGAACTCGCTTTCTGGACGCCGAATCTGCTGACGAACCATCCGTTCATACAAGTCACGGGCAAAATCGTATTCCTTAAGCTCGCTCGCTGTCAGGATCGCCAAGCTGTATACAGCTGGAGATTCATACGGTACCAGCGGCTGCTTGGTACTGGCATCGTATCTGCCATACAATAGGCCATTACGTGCAAACTCCTCTTTGAGAAACGCCCACAACTCCGGAGATGACATGCCTACTTGTGCGCGATGGTAGCCGATGTACAACTGGTCGATCAAATTCACTTCCTGATGATAGACATACTCCTTGCTACCCAACTGATAAGAAAATGGGAAAAACCCGTTTTTCGTCGGCAGTTTGTCCAGAAATGAATGCACTTGATTATTCAACTCTTCGCTCGCCTGTTGATGTTTCTCCATCAATCGAACGGCTGCAACATTCAAATAGGAGAGCGTCAGGTAATCACTGGCTACCTTGTAATGGCGATCGTAAAAATCGACCAGCAGCCCCTCTCGACTTTGGTTCTCCCTGATGCTTTGTCCTATTTCATTGGCCAGTTCGATATAGGTCTCGTCTCCCCACTTTTCGCCAGCCAAATAAAGAGCTTCAGCGATCCTCAGGTCATCCACCAAAGCGTTGGTCGTGACTGGAGTATCATTCCCTCCACCCGCTTTCCAGGCGATCCATCCATCCTGATAATCATAGGCTTTCATGACCGCTACACTCTCGGCGAAGAGGGCTTGATCCCCTTTTTCCACTGCGTACAGCATCCACAAACCAAGCGATTCCGATAAGGTCTCTGTCCCTTTTGCAACATCCGGGTCATTAGATGTGGGAGGCTTCAGATTTGTTTTCAAGGTCAGATCGTCATTCGTCAAATGCTCCTTGATAAAGAGCTCGCCTGGCAAAAGCCTGACGTATTCGGAGCTACTGGTAATCTGTTCAGTTTTCATAGCAAGTGGCATTCCCGGCAAGAAGCATCCACTCAAGATGAGGACGAGTAGGGAGCCTGCTATGATGGGCAAGCGAAAATCTTTCAATATGTTCACGCCTTTTTTAACATAAGTTTTTACTTTACTAGATTCGTCCATGTATCCTGGCGATAAGGAGATGACTCCATAACCAACTGTGATCAAACTTCAATTCTAACACCTCAGCTATTTGTTTCACCCGGTATCTGTTTCCAATAAATTTTGAACAGCCTATTCAATCCTCTCGAACTGTAAGGGCTTTTGCGATAAAATCACGCGCACCAGCCTGAATCGCTTTGATGACAGTGTCGCGTCGTGCAATTGCAGTGCGGGAAGCAGCCAAACCGTTCATGCCCGGCATCTAAACAATTTCTAAAGAAATAGAAAAAGGCCGAAGCATCCGCTTCGGCTCTACTCACTCTTCTATTCGATTCTCTTTTCCCTACCAAGCCGCAATACAACTATCTGTACGCATATCAGTACCACCGCTCAGCACACCATTTTCATCACGCCAAATGATTTGACCACGCCCGAAGTAATTGCCGAGCTGCGCCCATTTGATCGTATGGCCTCTACGCTCCAAGGCTTGTGCCAGATGCTCTGGAAAATGACGCTCCAGCTCTACTGTTTTGCCTTCCATCCACTGCCAGCGCGGCGCATCGAGCGAAGCTTGCGGGTTGAGGTGGAAGTCGATGGTGTTCATAACCACCTGTACATGTCCTTGTGGCTGCATGAAGCCGCCCATTACGCCGAATGGCCCCACTGCTTTTCCATCCTTCGTCAGGAAGCCCGGGATAATGGTGTGGAACGTTCTTTTGCCTGGCTCCAGACAATTGTCGTGAGCAGGGTCCAGCGAGAAGTTATGACCTCGGTTTTGCAGGGCGATCCCTGTCCCCGGCACAACCACCCCGGAACCAAAGCCCATGTAATTGCTTTGGATAAAGGAAACCATATTGCCCTCACCGTCAGCAGTGGCCAAATAGACCGTGCCGCTCGTTTTCGGCTGACCAGGCTCTGGCGTCAAGGCTTCATCACCAATCAGTGCACGGCGAGTGGCAGCGTATTCCTCTGACAACAATGCTTCCTTGGAGACTTTCATTTTGCTCTCTTCTGTGATGTATTTCAATCCGTCGACAAAGGCCAGCTTCATCGCCTCGATTTGCTTGTGATACGTGTCTGTTGTATCTTTTGCGTCAAAATCAAAGCCCTTCAAGATGTTCAGCGCCATCAGGCCGATCATCCCTTGCCCGTTCGGCGGGATCTCCCACACATCATAGCCTCGGTAGTTGACACCGATCGGCTTTACCCATTCCGGCTCGAAGGCAGCCAAGTCTTCTTTTCGCAAGTAGCCATTGCACTCGCGGGAGAACGCGTCGATCTTGTCTGCCAGCTCTCCGCGATAGAAGCTCTCTGCATTTGTTTCCGCGATTTGACGCAGCGTCTCAGCATGACCTGGCGACTTCCAAATGTCGCCCGCTTTTGGCACCTTGCCATCTGGCGTAAAGGTAGAGAACCAATGTGTGAACTCTTGACCTTTGCATTGCTGGGAAAACTTTTTGTGCGCCGCATTCCAATAATGCGCCAGTGTTGGTGATACCGGATAGCCACTCTCCGCATAATCAATCGCCGGCTGTAAGACCTCTGACAGCGGCAGACGACCAAAACGCTTGGACAAGGCAGCCCACGCAGCAGGCGCGCCTGGTACAGTGACAGGTGTCCAGCCGTAGGTCGGCATTTCTTCCAGACCTTTTGCTTTTAATGCCTCGATGGAGATTCCTTGCGGAGCAGGACCGCTTGCATTCAGTCCATGCAGCTCATCCTTGATCCACACGAGTGCGAATGCGTCTCCCCCGATGCCGTTAGAGGTTGGTTCTACTACAGTCAAGCATGCAGCCGTTGCAATCGCTGCATCAACAGCATTTCCGCCTTTTTTCAATATATCGAGACCTGCTTGTGCCGCGAGCGGCTGCGAGGTCGCTACCATGCCGTTCTTGGCAAAAGTCGTCACACGCTTCGATGCGTATGGGTACTCCATTGCGTCATAGTTTACCATGATTTATGCCTCCTAAGTAGTTCGTTTAGCCGATAAGAAAGACCATGAGAGAAGCACTGAAAGGCCTTTTGGTTTGAGTCAACATAGTGGAGAAGAAGAAAAAGCACAGTTCTCTTCGACTCTGACACGCCAGCAGGGGGATTGACTGTCCGTCTCCACTTCCAAAAGGGGAGGCGTTGTCAAGGTCTACGAGCCCTGTGCTTTTTCTTCTTACCAGCTTACGTTAACTTTCCTAGCCGATGAAAACAAACCCGTACGCCATCGCTCCGAGGATGACAAATGCAGGATGGACCTTCCATGTTTCGAGCAGAAGGTAGGATACTACTGTCAAAATCCCTGTTTGCATCCAGCCAATTCCCTCGACTGCACCCATCAGGAATTGATACGTCATCGTTCCGAGCAAGACAGTAACTACCGGGCGTACTGATTGGGTCATCGCTTTTACCTGTGGGGCACTGCGGAATAAATTAATAAAACCCATTAGCAATACCATCGCAATCGCTGTCGGGGCAACGGTTGCAAATAACGCGACTGCTGCTCCCGGTACACCCGCTACTTGATAGCCAATGTATCCAGCGAGCTTGGTCGCGATTGGGCTAGGCAACGCATTTCCTACTGCCAGCACTTCGCCGAATTCCTGAATGGTCATCCACTTGTAATGGTCGACCACTTCGTTTTGGATCAAGGGAATACTCGGTGGTCCTCCCCCGTATCCCAAAATATTGGAGATAAAAAAGGCCCAAAATAATTCCAGGTAAATCATGCAACTCCCTCCTTGCCGTCCTTGTTCTTGCGCTTGCGGACAGACCAAGTAGAGTAGGCAAATGAAATGGCCAGCGCAATCCCTACTACGATGCCAGGATGCCAATCAAGGAAGAGCAACGCTACGAGTGAGAGGGCGAGTGAAAGGCTCACACCTGCCTTGCTGGACGCTCCCTTCCAGCCTTTCGAAAGGAATTCCCATGTAAGGACGCCTGTCATGACTGCGATTACCGGACCGATTGCCTGGATCATGCCGTATACACCCGGCGCATCCTTCCATTGATAAATAACTTGCAGCAAACCGATCATCACAAGCACGATTGGCATCACTACTGCGATGTTTGCCACCAGTGCACCCTTCCAGCCTTTTACCCGATAGCCAATAAAGGCAGCCAGCTTGGTCGCAATTGGACCTGGAAGAGCATTGCCGAGCGCCAGATTGTCGGAAAAGTCCTCATCCGTCACCCATTTGTACTTTTTCACGCATTCGGTGTAAAAGAGAGGAACCATCGTAGGTCCTCCCCCAAACCCGAAGATTCCGATGCGGAAAAAGGCGAGAAATAATTGCCAGTAAATCATAGCTGTACCTCCGTCCTTGCCTAGCGGAAAAGTTCGCCCGATTGAACCAAATGACAGGATACCAGTTGACCGTCGCCAATGTCTGACAGACTGGGCACCTGCGTCTTGCAAAGCTCAGTCGCATACGGACAACGCGGATGAAACGTGCAGCCGCTCGGTGGATTTGCTGGACTCGGCAAATCGCCTGTCAACAAGATCCGTTCGCGCTTTTGCCTTGGTTTCGCTACTGGAACAGCTGAGAGCAGCGCCCGTGTATACGGATGGCTCGGGTTCTCAAACAACGTCCGCTTGTCAGCAATTTCTACGATCCGCCCCAAATACATCACCGCGATCCGATCGCACAAGTGCTTCACGACCGACAAATCATGCGAAATGAACATCAAGGTCAGATTGAATTCCTTTTTCAAATCCTTTAACAAATTGAGTACCTGTGATTGAATCGATACGTCCAATGCAGACACAGGCTCATCGGCAATGATCAGCTTTGGCTTTACGACCAGTGCGCGAGCAATCCCGATCCGCTGCCTCTGTCCGCCGGAAAAATCGTGCGGATGGCGGTTCAGATGTTCTTTTCGCAAGCCAACGACCTGAATAATCTCTTCGATGACTTTTTCCCGCTCTGCTTTTGTCCCGATGTTGTGCACCATCAGCGACTCCATCAAAATCTGCTTGATCGTCATCCGCGGATTCAGTGAAGCGTATGGGTCCTGAAAAATCATTTGCAGGTTACGGCGCATAACGCGCATTTCTTCTTTGGGAAGCTTCGCTAAATCTTTGCCATCAAACCAGACTTCTCCTGCTGTCGGCTCCAAGAGGCGCAAAATCGTTCGACCCGTCGTAGACTTACCGCAGCCCGATTCCCCCACAATGCCAAGCGTTTCACCAGGATAGACGGTCAGATCAATACCATCGACTGCTTTGACATGCCCTGTTGTCCGCTTCAAAAAGCCACCCTTGATGGGAAAATGCTGTTGCAGCCCTTTTACTTCTAAGAGAGGTGTCGTCATGCCTGTTCTCCCTCCTTCGCATACAGCCAGCAGCGACATTTTTGATTTTCCAGCAGCAAGAGCTCTGGTGGCTTCTCGTGACAAATCGGCTTGACTTGCGAGCAACGCGGGGCAAAACGGCAGCCCACTGGCATTTGATGCGGCAATGGTACCGCTCCCGGAATGGTTTCCAGATACTCGCGCTCTTCGTCCAGCTCAGGAATCGAGTTCATCAGTCCGATCGTATACGGATGCTTCGGACTGTCAAACAGTGTATCGACATCTGTCTCCTCAACGACTTGCCCGGCATACATGACGATTACGCGGTCACACATCTCGGCTACTACACCCAAATCATGCGTAATCAGCATGATGGAGGTTCCGGTCTTTTCTTTTAGATCTCGCATCAAATCGAGAATTTGCGCCTGAATCGTCACATCCAGTGCCGTTGTCGGTTCGTCTGCGATAATCAGCTTCGGATCGCAGGACATCGCCATCGCAATCATTACACGCTGGCGCATCCCTCCTGACAGCTGATGCGGAAACTCTCCGTAAATCTCTTCTGCACGAGGCATTCCGACTGCTTTTAGCATCGCAATCGCCCGTTCCTTTGCCTCTGCCTTCGTTACCTTGCGATGCAGCATGACTGCTTCCTCAATCTGTTTGCCTACGGTATGCAGCGGATTGAGGGATGTCATCGGTTCTTGAAAAATCATCGCGATTTCATTACCGCGTACACCTTGCATGTCTTTTTCCGACAGCGCAAGCACGTTCTTCCCATTGAAGCGAATCGATCCTTCCGTGCTTCCGTTGGGCGGCAGCAAGCGCATGATCGACAGGCTGGTTACACTCTTCCCACAGCCCGATTCGCCCACGACGCCAAGCGTTTCACCAGCACGGATAAAGAAGTCGACGCCGTCCACGACACTGACGACACCGCTGTCCGTGCGAAAACGGGTTCTCAGCTGTTCTACCTCCAAGATGGTCGTCATCTGCTCCACTCCTTTTTTCCCGTGTAGGGCATTCATTATTTACGTGCGCGTGGGTCCAGAACCTGCTGCAGACCATCTCCCAACAAGTTGAAGCCCAGCACGACTAAAAAGATGGCAATCCCCGGATAAAATGTCGCATAGGGCGCGACGGACATAAGTGTTTGCGCTTGGTTTAGCATGCTTCCCCATGATGGAGTCGGCGGCTGTACACCCAATCCCAGATAGGACAAGGATGCTTCTGCGATAATCCCGGATGCCATTGCCAAAGTCGCTTGAATGACAATCGGGTTCATGGCGTTCGGCAAAATGTGGCGAAAAATAATGCGTGCATCCTTTACCCCAACCGAACGTGCTGCTTGAATATACTCCATATTCCGCAGCGAAAGAACTTGACCACGCGTAATTCGAATAAAGGCAGGGGCAAAACCGATCCCAATCGCCAGCATGGCATTCCCGAAGCCTGAACCAAGCACCGCTGAAATCGCCAATGCCAAAATGAGAAACGGAAAGGCCTGCATCGCATCGACGCTTCGCATGACAATCCACTCATCCCAAAAGCCGCGGTAGTAACCGGACAACAGTCCAATCGGCACACCGATCAGCATCGCAATGCCGACAGAGATCAGCGCTGCCTGAATCGAGATGCGCGCCCCGTAAACAACACGAGAGAAAATATCCCGACCGAGATCATCGGTTCCAAACAAATGCTCACCATCTGGCGGCATCAAAATTTTGTTATAGTCTTGTGCATTGGGGTCGAAGGGTGCGATCAGTGGCGCGAAAATCGCCACCAAAATCAATCCGAGGATAATCACCGCTCCGATGACGCCCAAACCATTACGGAGAAATTTGCCCACGGTTTTCATCACTCACCTGCTCCTTTCCCAGCCTTGATGCGCGGATCAATGACAGCGTACAAAATGTCGACAACCAAGTTAACCAATACAACGAGAACAGCGGAAACAAGAATCGCTCCTTGAACCGTTACATAGTCACGTTTGAATACAGATTCCACAATCAGACGGCCAAAGCCAGGAATCGAAAAGATCGACTCGGTAATCACCAGACCGCCTAACAAGCCTGCGATCATCAAACCCGAGGTCGTTACCACCGGGACCATCGCATTTCGCAGCGCATGTCCCAAAATCGTGCGAGCCTCATTCAATCCCTTCGCTTTCGCTGTCCGAATAAAGTCCATGCTTACGACATCGAGCAACGAAGAACGTAGCATACGCATCAGGACGGCAGATTCCCGCAAGCCCGTTGCCAAACAGGGCAGTATCATGGCCATCAAGTTCTGTGTTGGATTCTCAGAAAACGGTACATAACCGGAAGAAGGCAGCCATTGGTTTTCAACAGCAAAGAAAATAATCATCATCATCGCCAGCCAGAAGCTCGGGATGCTCATACCTCCGAGAGCTGTAAACGTACTTGTATAATCAATCCAGGTTCCGCGACGAACTGCCGCGAGAATTCCCGCAGGAAACGCAATCAGAATCGCTACCAGGAACGTTCCGATCGTCAATTCCACGGTGGCTGGAAGTCTTTGCATGATTAAGTCTGCGACCGGCACACGGTCCGTAATCGAAATCCCCAAATCACCCGTTACCACTTTTCCCAGCCAGGAAAAATATTGCACTACGATCGGCTGATCCAATCCCAGCTCGGTTCGCAGTGCCGCATAGGCTTCCGGTGTCGCTTCCTCTCCTAAAATGACCCGGGCAGGATCGCCCGGGATCATATGAATCAAAGAGAATGTCATGATCGACACCAGCAGGAGAATCGGGATTGTCAGCAACAGACGTCTGACTATGAACATCATGACAATTCCTCCTTGCTCTTGCTGTTATAGTGTTGCATGAACTATTGCTTGTCCAAATTCGCTGTACGGATCAAACCGTCTGGAACATAAGTAAAGCCGGTTACTTTCTTGTTCATACCGAGCAACACGTATTGGTGGTACATGTACGCATAACCCGCTTCTTCTTGCAGCAATGCAGCTGCTTCATCATACAGCGCCTTGCGCTTTGCTTCGTCCAGTTCACCACGCGCTTTGATGACCAGTTCATCCAGCTTTGGAATGGAAATGCGGCCATCGTTGTTCGATGTATCCGTTACGACGAAGTCATGGAAGTTTTGATCAGGGTCCTGACGTCCAGACCAACCGAGCTGCATCGCTTCGAATTCACCTTTATCTCCTGTTTCAATCAATTGTCCGTATTCCAATTTTTCCAGTGTCACGTTGATGTTGTGTTGTTTCAGCATGTTTTGCAGGACGGCACCCAGCTGTTCATTTTCTGGAGAAGTAGAGATGTACAGCTTGAAGTTAAATCCGTTCGGTTGGCCACCCTTTGCGAGTAAATCCTTGATTTCCGCTGCATCTGGCGGCTTCGGTGTATTCAATGCTTCGTTGTATGCCAAGCTGCCTTTTGTAAATGCTGTACGAGCTGGTGCCGCATAGCCGTTAAACAATACTTTTACCACTGCATCGCGGTCAATTGCACGATCCACAGCCTGACGAAGGTACTTGTTGTCAAACGGTGGGCGGGAATTGTTCAAGTAAAGACCTTGGTAACCCAGGCCGGATTCCGCAACCAGCTGCAGGTTCGCATCCCCCTTGATTGCAGGGATTTCCTTTACAGGCGTATCATCGATGATATCCAGCATACCGGAGCGCAGGTTTTGTACCTTCGCGGTTCCGTTCGTGAATACTTTGTAGTTCACTTCATCGATCTTCACTTGGCCATTCCAGTAGTTTTCATTTTTCTTCAGCGTCACGTGGTCGCCTTTTACTTGCTCAACAAAAACATATGGGCCCGTTCCTACTGGATGATTGAGGTATTGATCGCCATGCTCCTTCACCGCTTTTGGCGATACCATAATGCCAGAACGGTCAGTCAAGACGGACAGGAATGGAGCGAAAGGTTCCTTCATCTGGATTTTCACCGTATGCTTGTCCACCACGGCAACGGAATCAACGAATTTCAATTCGCCTTTCCGCCGGGACTTCTCACCGTTCATGTTGCGCTCGAAGTTGAATTTGACAGCCTCAGCATCAAACTCGGTACCATCGTGAAATTTCACGCCCTGCTTCAGCTTCAATGTATAGGTCTTGCCGTCTGGCGTTACTTCATACGATTCCGCCAGCATTGGCACAATTTTTCCTTCTGAATCGATATCAAACAGCTTGTCATACAAGCTCGCGTACACTTGGCGGTCGTACAGCGATGTCGAGCTGTTTGGGTCCATCGACGGCGGATCAGCCTTTAAACCGATGTTCAGTACTTTTTTTCCGGAGGCTGGCACTGTTGTTGCGGCTTTTCCGTTGTCCGTACTCGCGCTATTTCCTCCTCCACAGCCTGTTACTAATAAAACCGTCCCCAGAACGGCACTGAGCATTGTTTTGCTCATTTTGGTCGAAAACATAGGATGACCCCTTCTCTCTAGTTTTTTCTTCAGCCTCTACTCTCAGAATTGTTCGACATTCATAATCCCAGCGGATTTTCGCCCGATGGCATTCCCCCTTCCAAGTTCTCTCATGCACTAACGGATAAAGTTGTACTTGGACTTCAGTATTTTTAATTCATTAATTACATTTGTCTTGGAAATTCCAGGAATCTTGTGTAGTCTTTTAAGTAAAAATTGCGACAATTCTTCGTAGCTTGTTACGAGTACCTGTGTGAAGAGCTGATATTCTCCAGAAGTGAGTACGATTAATCTGATTTCCACGATGTCCGTTAGCGCGGCAACCACATCGTCCAGCTTTTCCGCATCTACAGCCACTTGAATCATCGCCTGTACGTGAAACCCTGCCTTGACTGGATTGACGATACCGACCAGACTCAAGGCACCTTCATCCTGCAATTGTTGGACACGCATTCTGATCGTCTTTTCCGTGACCCCTAGGTCCTTCGCGATCTGGGTAAACGGCAAGCGCGCATTTCCTTGCAAGGCCCGAATGATCCCATAGTCGATATCATCTAAATCAGGATAGAGTGATCTTCGGAAAGTTTCCTCCATATAACCACAACCTTATTCGTCTTATTTTAATGTAATTTAACCTTATGACAGTCGAATTTTAGGAAAATTGGTCGAATTTCATAATGATTGTTGTTACTATAATACGATTTTCGACACAGCGCAATACTTTATCTGAAAATTTCATTTCGAAAGCATTTTCATTTTATTTTTTTCTTTCCACCTATTCTCACTATAAATAAAACGAAAAAAAAGAGCCTGCTCCATTATAGGAGAGGCTACTTATCAATATTCGATGCGGTCTTCCGATTGTGACCACGCTTCAAAAGGAGTCAGTCTATTCTCAAGATCTATTTTCCGAAAGGGAATGCTTCTGACTTCATGCGGGAGAACTATCTGCTCATAAATAAACTGATCATCAAAACCGACATGAGCCGCATCTTCTTTCGTGCAAGCGTAATAAACATGACGGGGTCTCGCCCAGTAGATGGCTCCCAGACACATCGGACACGGCTCGCAGCTCGTATACAGGTCGCAATCGTTTAATTGAAAGGTTTGGAGATTACGGCATGCTTCCCGAATCGCTTGTATTTCCGCATGGGCAGTAGGGTCATGGCTCGTCGTCACTTCATTGCGTCCTCGCCCGACTACTTGCCCGTCCTTCACTACAATCGCGCCAAACGGACCGCCTGTTTTTTCACGTACATTATCATACGCAATCTGTACGGCTTGCCCCATCCATGTCTCTCGTTCCATCCGCTTGCCCCCTCGCATCCTTCTCCTTTTATCCTATGTCCCCGCTCATCTGGACATGATGGAAAAGTCACTAGCGATTCATCGATTGCTTCAAATGGAACAAGTAACGGTTTCGAATAATCCAGAAGTACACACCTTGAACAATGACAAAGCTGCATAATACAATCGCCGTCGGCTTGACGACAGAAGCGACCAGGATGAGCTTCAACAAGCTTTGCAGAGATACGAACGCTACCATACTGTGGATGATTGCCACCACAATCGGCACGAAGAACAGTAAGGCAACCTGCGTCGTCACAATCCGCGTGAGCTCCGCATCCGTGAGTCCGATCTTGGAGAGCGATCCGTAATGCCGTTTATCGTATTCCAGATCCGTGTACAGACGGAAGTAGAGGAAGCTTGCTGCTGCTACAAAGAACAGAACTCCCACGAACAACCCGATGAAGAGTCCCATGTTCGCCATTTGCTTCATGGTGTGAAAGTAAGGGGCACGAGCTGCAAAAGAGTAATCTTCTTGCACATGGCTAATATCTTCCTGAAGCTTGAGACTAAGCTCCTGCGTTTCCTTCCACCTCGGCACCTCGTAAACAAAGCGCTGTTCTTCCTTCATTTGTGGAAGCTGGTCATACACCTGATTTGGCAGGACAACCAAACGTTCAAAATCGATCCCTCTGATCAACGGAGTCATATTCGTGTCTGTTTTGACTGCGAGCTGGACATTTCCCACCAGCAGGGACTTACTCGCTACCGAATCGCCAATCCAATTGAGCAGGACGAATGCTTCGTTATTCGTCATTTGGAGCTCAGGCGACTGGGATGCGACGGCCAGTCGGTTATAGTCGGACAGCTTGACTACACCAATTCTTTCCTCATTGACTGGCTCTGGCAAAATACGCATGGCCACTTGATACTTTTCGAAGGAAAAGCCGCCTTGCTGCAGGCTCGTTTCGATTAATGACAGATTCTTTGCCCTCTCCACATCACTTTGTTTGGACTGGTATTCAAAAGCAAACGGATTGATTTTCATCACCGTAGTCTGAATGGACCCCGCCAACGCCGCCAGCGTACCAATCGCACAAAAAGCAACAGTAGAGACGATGCTTACCAAAAAGAACATCCGGGCATTATCCTTCATTCGATAGGCCAGATCAGAGAGCGTCAGGAGATTCGTACCTTTCCAATAAAAAGCTCGACGCTTCTTCAAAAAGTCGATGAAGATGACGCTCAGCTGTGTAAACAAGAGATACGTTCCTACAGTCGTAAGCGCAATGACCGGGAGCATCAGCACGAGCACATTCACGCCATCAGCAGTGAGGGCAAGGACATAGCTCATACCCAACAGCGCTACTGCCACCAGAGACAGCACTAACGATGCCCTCGGCTCACGCTTGGGACGACCACTTCCTTGCAGCAAATCCAAGAGACTGCGACTTCGCAGCACAAGGACGGTAAACAGCGAAATCGCCGCATACAAGATGAGGAACGCCACCACGGTCAAAACGATGGCTTTCCACGGAAAGTAGAACCCGAGTGCTTTCACATCCAGCAAAAATCCGGCGAATTGAAAAAACAGCTTGGCGAGTACCAGCCCGAGCCCAATCCCGATGGCTATCGAGACAATTCCAATCAGCATGTTTTCCATAAAAATCAGCGTGTTCCGCTGTCGGGGTGTCATGCCTTGGATAAAAAGGATACCGAACTCCTTTTCCCTCTTTTTCAGAAAAGCACCGACACAATAAAAGAGAAAAAAGAAGGAGAATAAAAAAATGACGTACTCAGCAGCCATCATTCCTGTGGCTACCGATTCGTGAATCTCCTGCCCGATAATTTCCGGATGGAAAATGAACATCGCATAGACGAAAAAGATTAAGACAGAAAAAACGCTACTCATGAAAAACGCAGCGTACATTCGTTTATTTCGTACTACGTTATTACACGCGAATTGTCGAAAGGTCATAGGTGTTCCCTCCCAAAAACGACAGTGAGTCAATAATTTTCTGGAAGAATACCTGTCGACTCTCACCACGATACATCTCGTTATGGAGCTGCCCGTCTTTAATAAAGATCACCCGATGGCAATAACTAGCTGCCAATGCATCATGCGTCACCATCATCATGGTTGTATTGTCCCTTTTATTGATCGCTTCCAGTGTCTCCATCACATTGCGCGAAGACTTGGAATCGAGATTTCCTGTTGGCTCGTCTGCCAGAAGCAGTGACGGGGAATGGATGATCGCCCTGGCGATTGCCGTCCGTTGGCGTTGCCCACCAGATACCTCGAAAGTCCGCTTTTCCAAAATATCCTGGATTCCTAGCTTCTCCGCAACACTTTGCAGCTTTTCTTCCATGACGGATACATTTTCATTGTCCAAAGTGAGCGGCAATACGATGTTCTCCCCGATCGTCAACGTGTCCAAGAGGTTAAAATCTTGAAACACAAATCCGAGCTCACGGCGACGAAACAGCGCGAGTTTATCTTTTTTTAAATGATGCGGATTCGTTCCGTTCAATAGAACCGCACCAGAGGTTGGTGAATCGATGGTGGCGATCATGTTTAATAGCGTAGTCTTACCACTGCCAGATGGACCCATGATCCCGACAAATTCGCCTTTGCGAATCGAGAAATCAATATCCGTCAACGCGCGGTAAGTTACCTTGCCCCCGTATATTTTACTCAAGCTATTTACAGCAAGCATTTCCATGCGCCATTCCCCTTTCTTGCACTTCCAAATTCAACTATACGAAAAGTGCGCATAGTCCAACTATCGAATTAACTTTCAGCTATCTTACTTTCTTGTAAGGTTGGAACGATGGCAGACAAAACGATACGCACAGTTGTCCCCTCTCCCACTTCGGATTCCATTTCCACCCCATGATGAAGCCTTCCGCATATCTCCTTCACCAAGTAAAGCCCCATCCCGGTCGACTCAGGGTATTTACGCCCGTTTTCTCCCGTAAAATACGGCTTAAATACGCGGCGGATATCCTCAGCAGGAATTCCGATCCCATAATCCTGCACTTCCAGTACGGCATGCGCTCCTCGTTCATAGACACGAATGCTAACCTTGTTGCTTTTTCCTTTTGAATAACGAACAGCATTCGTTAACAATTGGTTGAGTACAAAAGCGAGCCACTTTTCGTCGGACTCCACTCGCCAATTCTCATCGATTTTTACTTCGGGATACACTTGATTGCGAATAAACAGCCTCTTGTTTTCAGCCAACACATTCTGCACCAAGGAACGCAGGGTTACGGGCTCAATCAGGAAATCCTGTTCAAAACGATCGAGTCTAGCTATGTACAAAACCGTTTCCAGCCCACGCTTGATCCGATCCACTTCTTCACGGACGCTCTCTGCCGTTGGATCGTCTTCGTTTTGCAGCAACAGATGAATAACGGAAATCGGTGTCTTCATCTGATGAACCCACTGCTGAATAAAGGTCGTATGATCACGTTGTTTGTTTTCATAGGCATGAAGCTGTTCTTTGTAGAGGCGGTATTGCTCCTGGCTGATCTCATCCATCGCACGACAAATCGGAGCATTCCCATACGTCTGGGTCAGCTCCTCCAATGACTCTACAGGCTTGCTCAGACGCTGATAGATGGTACGATGAGACAAATAGCGGAAAGCGAGAAAAGCACCCGCAAAAAAGACCGATAAAAACATGACGTAAATCATCAATGATTCATTCCAATACCCATCCATTGCAAAAATCATAATCAATAGAATCAATTGGATGAGAAAAAGTGCTGCGAATGGCCATTGATCTCGAAGGAACAGCTTCATTGCCCTTCCTCCCATGTTGCACGTAGACGATAACCAGAACCGCGTACAGTCTCTACGGCTCCTTCTAACCCCATATCCTTTAGCTTCCCGCGCACGCGTGTGATGTAGACATTCAGGGTGTTTTCATCGACAAACTGCTCATCCCACAGCTTTTCTAGCAAACGCTCACGGCTGACGACACGCGGATGTTGATTCATCAAGGCTTCAAGCAGCAACGCTTCCTTTTTGCTTAGCTCGATCTTGGTATCGTACATGGAGAGCTCCATTCGCTCCAAAAACAGCTTGAGCCCAGCCACTTCAACTGTTCGCTCTCCATCTTGCGGAGCATATTGTCCGTAAGCCCGGCGTAGCTGACTGCGGATTTTGGCCAAAACAACATCGTAGTCGAACGGCTTCGTGATATAGTCGTCGGCCCCATTTTCCAAGGCCATCACCTGGTCCATTTTACTTTCTCGTGCAGAGATGAACAGGATCGGGCAGTTGGACTCCTGTCGCATTTGTCGGCACCAGTAAAACCCGTCAAATTTCGGTAGATTCACATCCAACAGAACCAGATCAGGGCGCGATTGGGTAAATACCTCCATGACTCTATCAAAGTGTTCAACATTGACTGTTTGGAATCCGTATTTTTCCAGTTGCTCTTGCAGCAGCTGGTTGATTTTCGGGTCGTCTTCTACAATCATGATTGTGGACATCACTCATACTCCTCTCATCTTGAGTCTCCTCCATTACATTATTTACTATACCATTAGAAAACTAGACTACGCCAAGGTTTGGCGTTTCTCGTACTTTATATGTCGAGTGAAAAAACGGCTTGTACGTTGCTGTTGTGGTGGGGAGGAAACAGGAGAAAACGCTCAGCTTCTTGTCCCACCCGCTGGAGGATTGACTGCCCGACTCCATGAAAAAAAGCGAAACCCGCGTCCAAAGTGGTCCATTCAGGAGGTGTCTCAGAGGTGGACGCTAAAGGCTTGTTTCTCTTTTTTTCATTCCGTCTCGGTCGGTGTACCAAAGATCTTCGCTTTTTCGTATTATGAGGTCAGCCAGAATAAAACTGGCTGGCCATTTTTCATGGAAATGGCTTTACTCTATTAGTAGCCG